>JBDSKU010000214.1:0-2949 GCA_039916745.1 Nitrospiraceae bacterium | reverse complement strand
CTCACGATGAGTCCCAAGGGGCGTGGACAGTATACGATCACCTTCCCGACCGGAGCACGACACGACGCTTCTGCCCATGCCACTGTATAAACATGCGCAGGCATATATGCCCGCGCAAACATCGCGACAGATGAAAGAGGAGGAACCATCATGAAGTTACAGAAAGCACAAGAAGCAGAGAAGAAGCCACGCCCGGCTGTGGTCAACCAGCTTGGTACAGCCGCTACTACCGGTACATCCGCGCGTTACTCACGACCGGCATTCGACGATTTGCACGTGCACATCGCCACGCGGGCCTATGAGTTGTATGTCCAGCGAGGCTGCCGAGAAGGGGGTGCCGTGGAAGATTGGCTGGAGGCAGAACAGGAAATCGTGAGCCGTGAATTTCCAGTCTCCATCAACTCAAAAAGAAGAGCCTCCCTCTGATCCACACATAGATGGCACCGGCGAGTCATCAGATGGGTTGCAGAGGCAGCCCGGAAATGTCCAGTCGGTCCGTGTGGTGGTATTTATTCAGGCGGCTGATCAGATGGGGATGGGAGCGTGCGTGCCGCACATGAAATCATGGGACGACAATCATGCAGTCCAGTCGTGGCGGCATCTCACAGGAGCACGCGTGATGGCGCGATGCTCCGCTTGGTTCGACCAGCTCACTCCGATCGGCCGATCACACCGGATGGAAAGTATAACATGTGTTCGGCAGCCGGCCCCGAGGTCTCTTACATTCGGTAATGGAACGGGAAGAAGCAGAGACTTATGCCGACCACACCTACTCGACATCGGATAATCCATCTTCTTCTGATTGTGTTTGCGCTCGGGACAGGCTTTAGCCTCTGGCAATCAGGAGCCGCTCATGCTGGAACGACAGGGGTCACTGAGCGCACGGTGCTACTGCCGGACGATCGTCCCGTCCGTGGAACGGTGCAAGATGTGAAGTCCGGGCAAATCCAGGTCAATATTGGTGAACTAATGCCCGTATTTCTGTCGGTTGATACCGCACGTGAGAAGGGGGATGCCCTCGCTCCAGCGGGGCGATAAACTCACGATGGTCGTCTCGGGCGAGGACGAATTCATCGACTTTCACCTGGTGGATCAATCCGGTTGGGATCGCGTGCTCAAAGGTCACCTCGTCCAACCCGTGGTGGGAGACCAGCGATGGGCTGTGATTCGCACGACGCAGGGACTGAACGAACCCTATGAAGTGACCGAGGACGCGCGCTAGAAGATGCTGAATATCCGGTCAGCGTGCCGGCCCTGTTTCTCCTAAATAAAGCCAACATTATCATCGACGCGATCCTGGGGAACGAGCGCGTGCTGTTGGAAACCCTGCCCTGGTATGTGGTCCCCGCCGATGACAAGGAAAATGCCCGCTTGATTGTGTCCCAAATTATCCTTGATACGCTCGATGGACTAAAGATGGCGTACCCTAAGACCACGACGAAAGGCCAGAGGGCATTGCAATCTATCCGTAAGCAGCTTGCGAAATGACGAGATGAGTATGGCTGCGAATGTGAATGGGGCAGCCAGGGGCAACAGCGGTCTGTGGGGTCCGAACCTCGGAAGGGGAGAGGGTGTGACAACGATGAAACCGAACGACCAACTCGAACCAACCGTATTCGTCATTTTTGGCGGAGCCGGTGACTTGACCTGGCGGAAACTCGTGCCAGCCTTGTTTGACCTGTCTCAGGATCGTAGCCTTCCCGCTGATTTTTCGGTCATCGCGGTGGATCGTGTTGACTTGAGCGACGATAAATTACGGAGGCGCCTCCACGACGGCGTCAAGAAATTTTCGCGCCATGGATTGATGAAAACCGGTGCATGGGGTGACTTTGCCAGGCATATCCACTACCAACAAGGGGATTTCAAGCAGCTCCAAACCTATACGGCGTTAGGGGCACGCTGTGCGAAGCTGGAACAGCAATGGGGCAGCAAAGTCCACCGCATCTTTTACATGGCGACACCGCCAAGCCTATTCGGGGAAATCCCGAAATACCTCGGTAAGGCCGGACTAGCGCGTGATCGGGAATGGGCGCGGATTGTGGTCGAAAAGCCGATCGGCTATGACCTGGAATCCGCCTGCGCTTTGAACGTCAGGCTGGCGCACACGTTCGATGAATCCCAGATCTTCCGAATCGATCATTATTTGGGCAAGGAAACGGTGCAGAATATTCTGGCATTCCGCTTTGCCAATCCACTCTTCGAGCCGCTCTGGAACCGGCGTTATGTCGAGTATGTGACCATCACCGCCGCCGAAGAGGTGGGGGTCGAGCATCGCGGAGGCTATTACGAAGATGCGGGGGCGCTGCGTGACATGGTGCAGAATCACCTGATGCAACTCCTGTGTCTCGTGGCCATGGAACCGATGGTCTCTTTTAACGCCGACGAGATTCGCAACAAAAAAGTGGATGTGCTCCACGCCGTCCGTCCGATTCACCGGGACGCCGTCCATCAATGCGTCGTGCGTGGGCAATACGGCCAGGGTTGGGTCGGCGGCAAACGAGTGCCTGGTTACCGCGAAGAAGACGATGTCTCGCCGGATTCTCAAACCGAAACCTTTGTCGCGCTCAGGCTGTTCCTCGACAACTGGCGCTGGCAGGATGTGCCTTTCTACCTCCGCACGGGGAAGCGACTTACCAGGCAGGCGTCGGAAATTACCATCCAGTTCCGCAGCGTGCCACATCAGTCGTTTCCGGCTGAGTCCAATCTCGATTGGCAGCCGTCACGACTGGTGATGTCCATTCAGCCCGACGAAGGCATTGTGCTGCGCTTCCAGGCCAAACACCCTGGACCAAAGATGCACCTGCGCGCCGTGGAAATGCAGTTTAATTACCAAGAGGCGTTCGCGGTACGGTCGCCTGAAGCTTATGAAACGCTGCTGTGGGACGTCATGAAGAATGACGCCACCTTGTTCATGCGCGCGGATCAGGTCGAAGCGGCCTGGCAATTGTT
>JBDSKU010000213.1:0-9270 GCA_039916745.1 Nitrospiraceae bacterium | reverse complement strand
CGAGGTCCGTCGTGGGGGATGATAAATCAGGCAATGTCACGGTTGGCGCGCTGTATAACTTCAATACTGAGACCCTGAGCCTGCCGGCTTTCGCCGCCCGGGTGCAATTGGGGTTTCCCACTGGTGTGAGTGCGAAGGGCGTGGATACCGCGGTGACCGGGGTCATGACGCGCTCGTTCGGGCAATGGCGAACCCATCTCAATGTGGGATATACGTTTCTGGGATCGCCACAGGGCCAGGAACGGTCGGGAGCATACCGTGTGGTGGCGGCGGTGAGTTATCCGCTCGGATATCCCACAAGTTTTCGCGATACCATTATTGCCAACGTCTTCACCCGTCAATCTGATCTGATGGGCCAACGAAATCCGACAGGGATCGGGATCGGTCTTCGGCATCAGGTCAGTTCGCGAGTCGTCGCCGATATAGGGATCGGGAGTGAGTTATTCGGACCTGCGGATCGATCGGTGTTTTTCAGTACCATTGGACTGTCGGTAGGGTTCTGAAAAATGAGAGGTCGATGGAATTTAAAACATTCGTGCTCCGTCTCACACTCGTCTGAGGTGGCGATGATCAGGTATGCGCCTCGCGGTTAGCGCTCAGCGGCTTGAAAGACGGAAGTGTTCTCACTTACCGAGGAAGACTGTCGCGTTCTCGCAGGCCATGCGAATCATCTCGAACTATGATTAGACCAAGTTCTACACGAGCAACAGACCGGCGGAGCGAACCTTTTTCCATGAGGGGCTGTTCAGGAAGGTCTCGAAATCCTTTGCGGTTCCTGGAAAGGTTGCCGTCGTGTCCCGGAGAAGGGGATAGGGAGATGAGGGGGCGCTGTGTGGTGTAGATCGCTGAATCAGATCGCCGAACCACTGGGCCTGCTGCATGGAGAGTGTGACGGCGTGATCGCTGGTACGTCCCGGCAGAATGAGTCGCGTCCTTCTTCCGACCGGCTCACAGACTGGTTGCCCGCCTAGCCAGACGAACCGCCGTTCTGCCTGGGGGTCATCTTCAACAATTCGGCCCTTGAGGAGACGCCGCACCCATGTGGAGGAGACGCGTGGCTTAGGTGTGGCATGGTCGAACCATTGGCGGACGTCGAGGGTGAGTCCGCTCCCTTCAAGGTAGTTGAGCATCGACCGTCGCAGCCCTTCGCCGAGCCATTCCGGTGTGGTGCCACGTTGATCATGGTGTTGGAGGTCATTCTCCGCAAAGCCTTGAAACTCCGGCCCAAGGATACGCAGACCATGCGCAGCCGGTTTGAGGCCAATCGGACTATGAGCTGTCGTGGTGAACCGATGCCAGAAGGCGGATTGCATGAGGTCTGCCGCGACCAATTGCCGTACGCGCTCCAGCGAATCCACCGTTTCTTGGATGGTCTCGGAGGGGCAGCCGTACATGAGATAGGCATGGATCAGGATGCCTGCATCTTTGAAGGCCGCCGCCACAAGCGCCGTCTGATCGACGGTAATCCCTTTCTTGATCTTCTCCAGCAGCCTGTCGGAGGCGGCTTCGAGTCCTGCTGTCACCGCAATGCAACCGGAGGCAGCGAGAAGTCGGCAGAGGTCCGGCGAAAATGCTTCTTCAAAGCGGATATTGCCCCACCAGGAAATGGTGATGCCCCGTTCCAGTAAGGCCAAGGCGAGGGCCTTCAGCGCAGCGGGGGGCGCCGCTTCGTCGACAAAATGGAACCCCCGGCGGCCTGTTTCGGTCATCAGCTGCTCGATCTGTTGGATGAGCCGCTCCGTCGGCGTCATCTCGTAGCGACTAATATAGTTGAGTCCGACGTCGCAGAAGGTACATTGCTTCCAGTAACAGCCGTGAGCGACTGTGAGTTTGTTCCAATGGCCTTCCGACCAGAGGCGATGCATGGGATTGGTGCTGTCTAAGATGGTGAGATAGCGATCAAGGTTCAGCCCGCTATATGTCGGACAACCGACCTCGCCCATGTTGAACTCTCGATCGGATGTGTCGTTCGCGAAGACGACTCGATTTTTTTCTCGATAGAACGTTCGGCAGAGTTGCTGACGTGACCTGGTTCCTGCCAGATATTCGATCAACGACAGCAGGGGCCGTTCCCCGTCATCGAGCGTGATGTAATCGACATAGTCGAACACGCGTGGATCGGACAAACGTCGAAGCTCTGTGTTGGCATAGCCGCCTCCAAGAGCAGTGGTGATGTCGGGCCGTTGGTTTTTGATCGCCTGGGCAATACGAAACGCACCATAGAGGTTTCCGGGAAAAGGCACGGTGAGAGCGACGAGGGATGGATTGAGACGATCGAGATGCTCCCGCAAGGATTCGAGCATGAATTGATCCGTCAACGTCGGAGGGACGGTGACCGCTTCGATGATGGTCTCGAACGACGAAGCGGCTCGGGCGATATGTTCGGCATAGCGGCTCAGGGAAAAATGGGGTGAGACCGTCGCCTGGATCAAATCGGCCAGGTCTTCAAGATACAGAGTGGCGAATCGTTTGGCGCGATCCTGCTCCGCCAAGGCATGTAATGCCGAGGATCGTCCTCGATGGCCGGCAAAGCGGGGGCCTTGAGGCAGGAATCCTGGACGGGCGAGGAGCAAGGCTAATGAGGGATTGCGTCCTTGGAGAAATTCAATGACCGGCTCGATGGTATTCAGATAGGCCGACTCGACCGCGAGCATCTGTTTGGCCTCGCCAGGCAACTCATCTTCGCGACCGCGTACTTGCTTGAACACCGCCTGGAGTCCCGATCGGCTGAAGATCTTGAGCACCATTTCGATGCCGAGATCGGCCTGGGAGGTTTCAATTCCACGATTCCGGAGAAAGCCGGTGAGATAGGCCGTGGAGGGATAGGGCGTATTCAGTTGTGTGAGCGGAGGAATGAGGAGCAAGAGTCGCGGTGTCGGCATGGCCGTTGACATAACACAGGAGCGCTTTACAACGCCAGATGACTCGCTAGGCAGCCTCTTGCTCCTGCAAGGCTTCCAGGGAGGAATTGATGAAATAGCCTGTCCACCGGCTTAGGTTGAGATAGTCGGATACCTCGTGGGACAGCCCATTTCTCGGGATACTCCGTGCGATTGATCGGGTGCCGTCGTGGCTGAGATTGGCAATATTCGGGTTGGCCTGATCGACCGTTGGATCGTACATAATGATCAGCGGGCGCATGCGGGCCTGCAGGTTGATGCTGATGACCAGCCCGATGGATTTGTCGGAGAGTTCGACGACTGTCCCCGGCGGGTAGACGCTCAAGACTTGAATCAGTGCGACGATCACCTCTTCAGAAAATGTTGTTTTGCCGCTCAAATACAATTTTGAGAGCGCCTCAGTCGGGGATAGGTTCTTGCTCACATCCGGCGCATTGATGAGGCTTTCATATTCATCGACGGCCATGAGAATTCTGGAGAGTAATGACAGTTGATCGCCTTTCAAGTGCGTGGGATAGCCGGATCCATCGATCCGTTCATGGTGTTGCCGGATTATGTTGGTGACGGCATCGGGGATTCCGGGAAACTGTGTCAGCATCGTGAGCCCGAGATCGACATGTTGCTGAAAGGCCTTCCTGTTGTCGGCGGTCATGTTGCCCCCACCATTCTGCAGGTGAGAGGGGAGCCTTTGTTCTCCGATGTCGTGCAGGAGACCGGCAATTCCCAACATCTGCGTGTCTTCATGGCTCAGGTCAAATTGCCGCCCTACCATCATCGAGAGCACGGCGACGTTCATGGCATGGAGAACTCCAATATCGTCCAGATCCTGGGCACCCAATAAACTTCCCATGGCACCAGAGGTGGCGTCGTCTAAGATGAGATCTGTGAGACTGTTGATCATGTTTTTTGCAGTCGAGAGACCTTCTCCTGAGCCACTCCTGATATTGTTGAGTGCCTTCGAACTCTGTATGAGGGTCTGCTTGTATACGGCGTCGGCCTGCTGCAGGCTCTCGGTGTATCGGGTGATGGTGTGCTGTGAGCCGGTAGGGTCGGAGGAGGACGTGGTTTGTACCGGCGCGTTGATAGGAACAGCCGCTCCGACTTCTCCGTTCCCGGAATCGTCTGCCGGTAACTGATCCGATCCCTCTCGATCGGACAAGGCAGGGTCGACGAGCACGATGCCCAATTTCAGGCCGCGGATGATCGCCAATTCATTCTCAGCCGTTATTTTGAACGTTTTGCTGGCAAAGGGATGCTTAAACCAGGAACAGTTCAGGTCGACATACATGCCGACTTTGAGTTCGTCAGGTTTGGTCTGAATGAGCCGTACTTGTGGCTTATGGGACGGGGGGGACGCGTGTGTTGCCATCTTGGGCAGATGTCCTTGGGTGAAAGGCCAATACGTACCAATGCGATGAGTTGGTATCGGTCGGTTTCTGATTATCTTGAATCTGGAAGCGTTCTTTGAAACCAATGGATCGGCGTTGTCATGTCAGGTTTGATGGGGAGGGGCAAGGAAGAGTTTCGTGGGGCCCAGCGGGGATATGGTATCGCTGGCTGGGCCCGTATTCGAGGCAGGGGCTGGTTACTTCTTCATATCCAAAATGGTTCCCAACATATCGTCCGCGGTATGCAGGGTGCGAAGATTCGCTTCAAATCCACGCTGTGCAAGGATCTGGTTGACGGTTTCTTCTCCGAGATCGACATTCGACAACTCTACTTGGGCCGGACTATAGCCGGTGTTGTTCAGGACCGTAGGACCGGTCGAGTCGTCATTTTGCACGACTGGAAGGAGCCCACCGGTTGCCACTGGCGCAAATTCTGTGCGGGATTTCTTGAACCCATTCGTATTGACGTTGGCCACGTTATGCGCCGTAACCTCAATCTGTTTCTCATAGGCCGCGAGTCCGGAGAGGGCAGAGTGAATGGCGGATAGCATCGGGCACCTCCATTTGAGCCGGTTAGAGCTTCAGGTCTGTGCCGAGGGAGAGAGACGCAGTGGAGGGAGGATAGCCGTTATCGTCGCGCGATCGCGATCGGTCATGTGGCGGCTAGGCTGACCCTGGAACATGCTTCGTCCCTGCTTAGGTCCCTTGGCTTTGCGTCCCATCCTCTCGGATGGTATGCCTTTGTCACCTGGCGAGTGTCGTGCAACAGCTCAGATTCATTCGACGCTCGACTAGCAGGAGTATAGCATCAATCGCGGTTGAGCAGGCTCATAGAACCAGGCACAACGGGCACAAATGAGAAGCAGCTGACAGGTGGTCGATCACGTTTTTGACGCCAGATTCGTGGGTGACCTGTCAGATCCGTCGGTCTTGCAGCAGTTGGCGGAGGAGTCGGCTGTCGATGGCGAGTCTGAAAAGAGTCGCCGCATCGTTCAGGAATGGGAAACGGCCTGGCACACAACTGGCCAGGCCGCAGGTTCCCCTGCTGGTCTCGCCGGAGGGCGAACAGCTCATCGGCTGTATGCCGGTGGAGGAGATTCGACGCTTCCTGCATACGCATTGAAGGTATTGCACCCCCAGTACCGTTCAGCCGTCGTCTCCATCTGCATCACGTTACGCCACGTCGAGATTCACCACATAATGTTGTAGTTCCCGCCGCTGATCCTCTTCAGTGACCTTGAGGGCTTCGATGTCTTTCCGGAGTTTCTCCAGCTCGGTCTCCTGTCGATCCAATTTCTTCACATATCGATTATAGAGATCAGAATTCTGCTGGAGCCGCTGCATGTTCTCGCGAATGCGACTATGTTCCATGGTGATCTCGCCGATACGCTGTTCGAGCCTCGTTCGTTGTGCGCGGATGTCGTCGAGTTTGCTTCGGAGCTGAACCACCCGTTGCAGGGCCTCTTTGACTTTTGGGCTGAGTTCTTTCGCCTGCTGGTAGTAGGCGATTCGGTCGATCCCGCTCTCCATCAAGAGGATGGATTCCTGGATCGGTAACGTTTCCTTCACGCGAAGCGTGGCGTGCTTGCCGGAGTCCACGGTGACGTTGAACCGATACATGTCCCTGGTGCGTTCAGTCGGCTCTTTCGGCTCGACCAGTTTCCAATCGGCACGGTAGGCCTGTTCGATCAAGAGGGTCTTGGCCTTCTGGTCACGGTTTTTGATGAGATAGGTTCGGTCCTCAACCAGGCGGCGAGACACCAGCATCGTGCCTTTCTTTAGGGAGACCGTCGCAAGTTCCTGTGTGCCTCCTACGAAGGTTGCTTCCACTTCGGTCTTGAGATCGAGCGCATAGCTGATCAGCCGGTCTTGCCCTGGAGGAAGGTCCTCAATGCGCGCATCGCCCGCGTAGCTGCCGCTATCGAAGAGCGTGATCGGCCCCTGCATCAGGTGAAGCGATGACGTGTTGGTCAGTCGATACCCGTTCAAGGGGTGTTTGGCGTTGACGGACTGATTGTAGACGGAGACTTTCTGTCCTTTCAGTCTCTGGCCGACGATCGGCAGCATCGCGCTGGTATGTTTCGCGAGCGTGACAGGCTGGTCGATGCGATATTCAAAGAGCTCGCCCTTATCCTCGCCCATCGCCAGAGAGGCTATCCCTTGGTCGAGACGGCCCAGGTCCATCTCAGATGCCATGAGGGATTGCTCTGGGGCATTCGCACGCGCACCGGCGAGGCCTTGCACCATTTTTCCGAGTAACCGTTCCTTCTTCATCTCACTCTTAGCAGGAGACGCAGGCGCCATGGATTTCGGCTCGTCCATCGTGTCGCCATATGTCTGGGGAGTGAGATTGGTATAGAGCTCCGGCTGGACGATGGGCCGTGGATTGTAGAGGGGCTGATAGAGATCCATGGTAAAGGAAATGGGCCGTCCTGAGATGAGCGAGAGTGTAACATGCTTCCAATCTTGCTCGGTGGTGTTCTCCACAATGGCCCAGCCTTGCAGATAGGGAGTCTTGTCCTCGTCGAGTACGAGCCGATAGGTGGTTTTCCAGACGGGCGTTTCCGTCAAGTAGGCTACTCGCGCTTGGCGGCTGCCGGTTCCGTCGAACAGAATCGAGACGGTCTTTTTCTGGGCATCATGATTCGTTGCCAGCGCAGCCAGGGCCTGGTGCAGTTCGGCGTTCAAGGCCTGGTCCAGCAGCTTGACCCGTTGAATCTGGGTGAAGGGGAGCGAGCGAAAGCCCTCGTCGGTGAGGAGATTGAGATATTCTTGCTCGATGATACGACGGGCTTGGCCATCGGGCATCGACTCGGTCTTTTTTTCGACACCAAGAATGGTGCCCAGCAGAGGATTAGGAGCGGCCACCTCAACCCGTTCGCCACGCACTTGGGTCAAGATCTGTCCCAATGTGGGATTGCCGTTCAGATTCACGCCGAAGTTGCCGAGTACCTTGGTCACGTGATCGCGAGAACCATAGGTGACCGTCTCGATCGTGCCCCCGCCAAAATCTTGAACCACCAGGCTTTTGAGGATGTCGTTGATTTGGGTGACGTTGAAGCGCAGATCGAGTTGCGTTCGGTTGTGTACCGTACCGTCATGTTGCATGTATCCTATGCCGCTGGAATAGAGGACGATTTTCGAGAGAGGAAGGCTGGCAGGCTCTTCAGCCATGACGGGCCAGGGGAATAGTACACATGAAAGGAGGATCAGACACCTCATCAACCTGTGACGACCGCGAAGTGGCAATGCGGACATAAAGGCCTCCATCGTAGTTGTTCTCCAGTGATCTATCCTGTCCTCGTTATGCCGTCAATAGGGCGATCCTTTCAGGAGACTCTATCCTGTCGGATTCACTCATGATACTGTTCCTTCCAATGAGCTACGCCGACGAGAGGACGATCACCAGCATTCTCAAGGACTGCCGCACCATCGCGGTGGTGGGACTGTCCTCGAATCCGGCGCGGCCTTCCTTTGGGGTGGCGAGCTACATGCAGGCGCAAGGCTATCGAGTGATTCCCGTGAACCCGAACGAAACCACCGTCCTTGGCGAGCCGGCTGCTCCATCACTCGTCGCTGTCCCAGGCGCCATCGATCTGGTGAATATCTTCAGGAAGTCGGAAGAGGTCCTTCCAATCGTTGAGGAGGCGATTGCGCGTGGCGCCAAAGCCGTTTGGATGCAAGAAGGGGTTGTGCATGAAGCCGCTGCGCATCGGGCAGCGCAAGCAGGCCTTCTCGTCGTGATGGACCGTTGTTGGCTCAAAGAACATGCAGCTCGGTCGCACCGTGGCTGAGCCAACCTCATCTCCGATTCCGGAGGCACCTTCTCCCGATCCGCAACGAGACGCCATGCTGGCGATGGCCGACCTCTTGGCCAAAATCCTGGATACCACCGTCAAAATTCCCGGCACACCCTTCTATCTCGGCCTCGATCCCTTGCTCGGGCTCATCCCCGGAATCGGCGACTTGCTGGCCAATCTGATGGGAACCGTCATCCTGGGGTTGGCTGCGCGGCTACAAGTTCCGCAGATCGTCATCGCCCGCATGAGCCTGAATCTCCTCATCAATGGAACGGTCGGGGCGATTCCTATTGTCGGCGATCTCTTCTCCGTCTGGTTCAGGAGTCACGCCAGAAACGCCGAACTATTACGTCGCGCCGTGACAGAGTTTTATCGAGAAATTAGGTAGGTCAGTCTCTATGTGGTCGGCATCATCGGCGGAACTGCCATGTTGTTGCTACTCGCCATTGCACTTGTCTTTTGGATCGTCGTGAAGCTCTGGGCCGCAATCGCTTTGTAACCGGACTTGGTCGCTTTCTCAGCGCTCAGCACTTCCTCTCCCCCCAAGACGGAGTGCTTTCCAGGCGAGAAACGGGTATTCTTCCGCAGCCCACAAGAGATCATGATGCAAGCCACTCCACGCGGGATTCCTCTACCGCTCTATACGCAAGTGCTCATTGCCGTGACGTGCGGCGCACTGCTGGGTGTCGTTTTCGGTCAAGAACCTTATCTGGGTGGTGTGCGCAACGAGCAGCTGGGTCGGCTCGGGCTGCTCGTTGTCACGCTCCTCAAGATGCTCGCCATCCCTCTTATCTTCTTTGCGATCCTCGACGCACTGATCTGCACGAGCCTTCCGATGCGTCAGGGGGGCAAGTTGCTCGTCATTTGCCTCGTCAATGTCTCTGTCGCCATGACGATTGGTCTCGTCTTGATGAATACCTGGCAGCCGGGCCTGACCTGGTACGGCCACGTCGACGAGTTACTGCACCTCGTGCCTGGTTCCTCGTCGTCGGCAGTCAACCTTGCGGCAGTGCAAGCTGGGTCGCAGAGTCCAATCGAGTCTCTCGCATCCTATATTCCCGGCACGATCATGGCGCCGTTTTCCAGCAATAACATCATCGGCATCGTGCTCCTTGCCTTAGTGATCGGTGTGCTGCTCCGCCGTTTGCGGGCTAATGCTGACCAGGGAAGCGGGGCAATCCA
>JBDSKU010000212.1:0-7756 GCA_039916745.1 Nitrospiraceae bacterium | reverse complement strand
CGATCACAGACTGAAGTACTGAGTTATGAGTGCTGAGTGTAGAGAACAGACAGCGCCACGAACGCTGAAGGATACGTGGCTTCAGAAACGACAGTGGGTTCGGAGGGTGCTGTCCCACTCAGCACTCAGCACTCAACTCGCAGCACTGCTGTTTCTCTCCGGATGCGCCATTCCCATCGTGCCCTATCGTGCGGTCTATGAAGATCCGGTCAATTACGTCCGGCTTGAACGGGACGAGGCGGTCCTGCCGGAATGGCCACCCAGCGCGCACGACCATCCGAAGTCGATGCGATACGAGGATCTGGCTCGCGTCCTCGGCGGCATTTCGGTCAAAGAGCATCGGATCTGGTTCCAGACGTGGATGCAGGGCGAGGCGCCGCTGGTGCCGGCGTTTCGCCCTGAGGAGCTCATGCTCTTATCGCGGCAGATCGCCGAAGCCCTGGCCGTCGCGCAGCCGGACGAACGCGTGACGTTTTATCTCAGCCAGCCGCAAACCTCTGTAAAGCGCATCGTCACGTCTGGCGGCCTCTATCTCCACGGGACGGAGTTACATTTCATCTTGGGCAATTGGCAGATCGTCTACGGCATTCCAACCTATGGGATGATTTACGATCGGCGCTACCCTATGCGTCCGACCGCCGCGAAGGGATTCGAGCTCTTTTTCGATCCGAGTGAGGCAACAGTCGTTCAGCGGCACAGTTTCGTGGATACCCTGTTGGCCAATACCAAGGATGAGTTCGTGATCGATCTCACGAAAGTTATCTCCGGCCCCATCGCCTCCCTTTCCTCTCTTTCAGAACGCTGAAAAATCTCTCCAGCTTCGTTCTCACCTCGAACAGGTCCTCAACGTACCCGAGAGGGTACGCCTGCGGCCTGTTCTTCGTCTGCGGCCTTGCTGGAGGGACTTTGAACGCCTGGCGGGAGTATTTCTCTGTCGCGTCGATGCGGGCCATTGAAGCTAGCACAGACCGTCGCTCGTATCTCGTTTCTGAGCTGAAGCTGATGGCTGAAAGCTGACGGCTGATCGCTATGACCGCGAGCGCCGTTAGCTAGCGCAACGTCGAATCGGTTTCCAATTGGCCCTGGCCTCCTGCTGAATAGGCGAGTGTCACGTCGGCAATTTTGTAGTCGTATTGGGATTCCGCCAGCCTGGTTTGTGCCGCCGTGACGGCGACTTCCGATTGCGTCACTTCCACGACGGTGCCGAGGCCGAGCTTGTAGCGTTGTTTCGCCAGTTGCAGGGACTCCTGCGCCGTCTTGACCTGTTCCTCCGCCAGCTTGATCTGTTGCACGAAGGTGATCGTATCCAGGTAGGCGTTGGTGACTTGCTGCGTGAGCGCTTGCTCGACGTTTGAGGTCGCCGCATCCGAGGCGTTTCGCTGCGCGCGCGCTTCATGGACTTGGTTCTCGATCAGAAACCCCGTGAAGAGCGGCATCGATACTAAGGCTCCCGCCGTCCACCAGCCTCCGGTCTGCTGATTCTGTCTCGCATCGAAGGGCTCGAAGGTCCCTCCGCTCGCCATCGCAGAGATCGTCGGGAGGTATTGCTGCTTCGTGGCGCGCAACTTCGCTTCGGCCGAGGCCGTTTGTTCTTTGAGCCGTTGGATTTCAGGGTGCGACAGGCTCTCGCCGATCAACGTGTCCAAGGGGCGAGTCGGTTTGACATCGATGGCCAGGTCTTCCAACACATAATCGTCTTGGCCCGCCACGCCCATTGCCCGATTGATGTCTGCATAGCTGGATTTCAAATCGTTGCGGCTGCGAATCAGAAACGATTCGGCATTGACGAGTTCGACACGCACGAGGTTCCAATCCAGCTTGGATTTGAGTTGCTGGCGATAGAGCGCCTCGATCTGGCCGGCGATCAGGCCACGCTCACGGACGGTTTCCTCTGCAATCTGCACCAGCTTGCGCCGTTTGAGGCTGTTCAGGTATGTGCGCTGCACGTTCAAGACCACGAGGGCGCGCCGCGCATTCACGTCTTGCCCTTGGGCACGCTCTGCCAGTTGTGAGGATTCGACCAGGTTACTGGTCACCCCGAAATCGTAGATGCGTTGGTTGGCGATCACACCCGCGGCGAAGACGCTTTGGTTCTGCTGGAGCAGGGCGCCGCCGACGAGGAAGCGAGGGTTGGGCCGTCCCACACCGGCCGTGGTATCGGCGTTCGCGTAGACTTGGGGGTAATAGAGCGAGCGTGTCTGCTGCGTTCTTGCTTCGGAGGCTTTCAGGTTGGCGTTACCTTCTTGCACAGCCGGATGGCTGTGCAGCGCCATCTCGACGGCCTGTTGCAGGGCAAGGAAGCCCCCGCGAGGCGGCGGTTCAGCGGCGCCTGTCAGAGGCTGTGCCGAGGCGAGGGCTGGGTTACCGAGCGCGGCGAGGATCGTGAACGCGATCAGGCTGTGAGTGATCGTGCGATGCATGGGACCTCCTCTGGTCATGTCGATAGGTAGGGGTGAGCTAGTTAGCGCTCTTGGGCGGAGCCGACTCCCTATAGGCTGCCGTCGGGCCGGACGTGCCCGCCGAACGTCGTTCGAATTTTTGCTGGGCTGGTTTCCCCTCCGGCAGGTTGAACGGAGCCGAAGAAACGAGGGAGCGATCCAGCAGTTTGCGCTTGCCGACGACGACGACCTCTTCGTCGCCCGACAGGCCGGAGATAATCTCCATCCAGCGGCCGTCGCTGATGCCGGTCTGCACCGGCACCGACTTCGCGCGGCTGGCTTCGACGATGAACACCGACGTCCCTTTGGGCCCACTGATGATCGCTTGTGGCGGGAGCACGAGCGCATCGGGAATTTCCCGCAACCCGAGAGCCACTTCCACGAAGGTGCCGGGGCGCAGCGCATGGTCTGGGTTCGGCAGATCGATCTCGACGAGCAGGCTGCGCGTCGAAGGATCGAGCGCCAGGGTCGAACGGGTCACGGTCCCGGTGAACGAGCGCCCCTCCAATCCTTTGACGATCACGCTGGCCTTGGTGATGCCGGGCTGTACCCAGGGTGAATCGTCCTGTGGCACATTCGTATAGACGCGCACCGTATCGAGATCCATGATCGTGAAGAGCGGGATGGCTCCGGCCGACGAGGCCGTGGCGATCTGGATTAGCGCGCCGGGATCGGCAAAGCGAGCCGTGATGATGCCGGCATAGGGCGCGCGAACTTTCGTGTAGTCGCGAAGGGCCATCCGCTGATCTACCAGATGTTTAGCCCCCTGGGTTGCCGCCTCCGCGACATCGACATCCTGCTTGGCGATCACGTCCGGCGATTCCTTCCAGACCTTGGCCAGCCGTTCCGATGTCAGCCGTTTGATGTGGTAGTCGGACTGGGCCTGGTGGTACTGCTCCTCTACTTCCGGTGCATCGATGATCGCCAGGACCTGATCCTTCTTGACCGCATCGCCCTTGTCAGGCCCGATCCATTTCAGATAGCCCGACACCTTCGCGTAGAGCGTGGTTTGATAGCGCGGCGAGACGTTCGCCGGCAGGGTGACGCTGTAGACCAACAGGCGTCTGGTCGGTTTCGTCACCTGCACATCGACCGGCTGGTTGTCGCCTTGTGCCACGGTCTCGGTCTGGTCCTGGCTGGAACCGGCTGGAGCTGCGGCGCCGGATGCGGCCTTCTTCGCAGGCTCTTCTTTGTCACAGCCGGTCAGGACCAGCAGCAGGGCGATGACGATGCAGAGAGAACGGTTCGACATGGTCCTAGATCTCCTCAGCAGAAGCGGGCGGGGTCGTTGGCAATTCATGGAGGTGCACGCGCCGTCCCAAGACCAGCACATGCATCACCGGCACGACGAGCAGGGTCATGACGGTGGAAACGGCGAGGCCGCCGACGACCGCGCGGGCCAGGGGCACCATCGTCTCGTTGCCTTCGCCGAAGCCCAGCGCCAGCGGCAGCAGACCGAGGATCGTGGCGAGGGCCGTCATCAGAATCGGGCGAATGCGGCTGGTGCCGGCCTGGAACACGGCCTCCTCCGCAGTGGCGCCGCCACGCACCCGGCGGTTGGCCGAATCGACCAGCAAAATACTGTTGGAGACCACGATGCCCATCATCATGAGGGTGCCGATCATGGATTCCACATTGACCGAGGTGTCGGTCAGCAAGAGCAAGAGCACCGTGCCGATCCAGCCCAGCGGCACCGCTACCAGGATGATCAGGGGATCGATCAAGGAACGAAAGAGTCCCACCATCACGAGATAGATCAGCAGCACGGCGAGCGGCAGGGCGAAGGCAAAGTTGTTGATGGCGCCCCGCATGTTGGCCACCTCGCCGCGGAGCTGCAGGGTCACGTCCTTCGGGAGCGTGATGGTCGCCAGAACGGCTTCAATGTCTTTCGCGACATGGCCCAGGTCGTTGCCGACCGGCGTGATCAAGACGTCGATCAATCGTGACAGGTTGTAATGATCCACGGAGTCCGGGCCGGTCTTGAAGGAGAGGGAGGCCACATCCCGTAGGAGCACTGGTGGTCCCCGCCGCTCGTCCCCGGTGGCATAGTAGCCGTTGGACATCTCCATCTGCCGCCCGGCGAAGGGGGTGTTCTGGAGCGCCATCGTCGAGCCGCTCGCGCCGGTCGTGGTCAGTGAAGAGGTGGAACGTAGTTGCGTGCGGGCGCCGATGATCGGGATATTCAGCAGGTCCTCGGTGCTGGTCAGGGACTGTTCCGGATATTGCGCTAAGAGGTAGTAGCCGTTGCCGGTTTTCGGGTCGAGCCAGTAGTTGGGGCTGAGCGCGATATTCGAGCTGATGCCGGTGATGACGTCGATGATCACGCGATCCTGCGCAATGCCGTAGTAGGCGGCCTTGGTGCGATCCACGTCGATGTGCATCTCCGGGTAGCTTTTGCCCTGCTTGATCCGCACATCCACGGTATTCGGCACCTGCGCGACTTTCTGCTGAATCTCTTCCGCCACCGATCGGATGATGTCGAGCGTCGGCCCCTTCACTTGAATATCGATCGGCGCTCGCAGGCCGAAGTTCAGCACGTCGCTGATGATGCCCCCGGTTTGAAAGGCGACTTCAATGCCGGGCAATTCTTGGTGAAGCCTGGTGCGTAATGTGGCGATGTAATCGTCTGTACGCCCTTCATGGCCGGTCACGAGGTTCACCAGCACAAACGCCGTGTGGTTTCCGGTGTTCGGCGCAAAACGGGCCGCATCGCCGAAATAGAGCCCGGTGTTGGAGATGACCTCTTCCAGGTCGCTTTTCGGGATGGTCTCCTGCACCAGCTTCTCGATCTGCGCGACAATCGCCGTCGTCTTTTCGATCCGCGACCCTTCCGGGGCCACGATGTGCATGGTGAAATTCCCCGCATCGATCCGCGGGAAGAATTCGGTAGGCAGACGGGGGACCAGGAGCAAGGCGGTACCGATGAGGGCCAGGAGGGCCAGGCCGATCACGACCGGCTTGAAACGCAGGCTCATCTGCAACAGCGGGACATAGAGCGCCAGGACATGGCGGAACCAGCCGGTGGAGGCAGAGCTCTCCTCCATGTCCCTCCTCCCATGGCCCTTCTTGAAAAAGTGTGCCAGGAGCACCGGCGTGACGGACATCGAGACGGCATAGTCGGCGAGCATGGCAAAGGCCACAGTCATGGCCAGCGGCACAAAGAGAAATTTGATGATGCCGGTGAAGAACATGATGGGGAGGTACACGATCAGGATGCAGATCGTGGCGACCAGGATCGGGAGCGTCAGCTCGGTCGCGCTGTCTTCCGCTGCCGAGCGGCCGTCTTTGCCCATTTCCAAATGGCGATGCAGGTTCTCCTGTACGACGATGTTGTTGTCCAGCAGGGTGCCGATCACCAGGGCCAATCCGCCGAGCGTCATGATGTTCACGCTCTGGCCGGTCAAATAGAGTGCGACGAGGGCCGCGGTGAGCGAAAGAGGAATGGCCAGCCCGACGACGAGCGCCGCTTTGAGGCTGTTGAGAAAGAAATAGATCATCAGTCCTGCCAGCACCGCCCCCAGCAGTCCTTCCTTCTGTAGATTCGCAATCGCCTGCCGGATGTAGAGGGACTGGTCGTAGATGAATTTGACGGTGGTGCCGGAGGGAATCTCCGTCAGTTTCGAGATTTTGGCGCGGATGCCGTCCGTCACTTCCAGCGTATTGGCCCCTTCCTGCCGCGTGATGGGAATATAGGTGGCCTCGCGCCCATTCACGCGCACGATCGAGGTTTGGATCGCGGCGCTGTCCGCCGCCGTGCCGATATCGCGCACGAAGATCGGCGTGCCGTTCACGATTTTGATGGGAATGTCGTTGATCTTGTCGACTGCCTCGATGAGGCTGTTCGAATAGACGTAGTAGTCCAGATCGCCGATCTTCATGTTGCCGGCCGGAATGATGGCGCTCTGAGAGTTGACGGCTTTGACGACGTCGGAGGGAGACACGTCGCGTGCCATCATCCGCTGCTGATCGAGGAAGACGGTAATCTGCCGGACCTTGCCGCCCAGCGGAGGGCCGAAGGAAATGCCGGGGACGGTGGCGATCTGCTGGCGCACGGTGAAGTAGGCCAAGTCGCGGATTTCTTTGGCGCCAAGCGTTTCGCTGCTGACAGAGAGGAGCCCGACCGGCAGGCTTGCCACGCCGAATTTATAGACGGACGGGGGAAAGACGCCGGGCGGGAGCAGCCGGATGATGCTGTAGGCCAGGCTGGTCAGTTCCGACTGGGCCGAGTCGATGCTGTACTCGGGCTGGAAGAAGACTTTGATGTAGCTCATCCCGGCGAGCGACTGGGATTCGATATGTTCGACATAGCTCGCTTCGACGAACCGCTGCTCCATCTTGAGCGTGATCGCCCCTTCCATCTCGCTGGGGCTCAGGCCGCGGTAGAACGTCGTCACGAGAATGGTCGGAATCTTGATCTCAGGGAAAATGTCCACCCGCATCTTTTGATAGGACACGGCCCCGAGCACGAGCACGATCATGCAGAGGGCAAAGACGGCATAGGGGTTTTTGAGGGATGCGCGGGTCAACATGGGGTTCCGATCATAGAAAAAACGCGGTTTCTATCTATCCAGTATCGGCAGATATCGTGAATACATTGAACGAGTTCGGCAAAGGTGCCTGGTTTTATCACATAACCATTCGCGCCGCTCGCATAACAGCGGGCGATATCGATTGGATCGTCGGAGGTGGTGAAGACGACGATGGGGAGCGCGGCAAATCGTGCATCGGATCGGAGACGTTTCAAAAGATCGCAGCCGTCTTGGCCGCGGAGGTTCAGATCCAAGAGAATGAGGGAGGGGAGGCCTGATCGGTCTCCTGTGGTCGCGCAACGCGCGGTCGAAGACTCCCCTCGTTGGACGCGCGCAGTGGGAGACCGATTCAGGCTCCCCTCCTGGAGTGAGACCGAGGAGTGCGAGGCGGCTGGTGTGGTCTCTGTTGCAAGTTTGTCTGCCGCAACTTTTTCTGCTGCTGCTTTTTCCGCTGCTAATTTATCCGCTGCGGCTTTCTCTGCTGCGGCCTTTTCAGCAGTTGCTTTATCCGCCGCTAATTTATCTGCTAATGTTTTATCTTTTGCTGCTTTTTCTGCCGCAAGTTGGTCAGCTGCTAATTTATCAGCCGCTGCCTTATCTGCTGCCGCTTTTTCAGCGGCAAGTTTGTCTGCAGCAGCTTTATCTCCTGCTGCCTTATCTGCGGCGGCTTTATCTGCAGCAAGTTTGTCCGCAGCTAATTTATCTGCCGCCGCTTTATCCGATGCTGCTTTTTCTGCTGCAAGTTTGTCGGCTGCAGCTTTCTCTTTTGCTGCTTTCTCTGTTGCTGCC
>JBDSKU010000211.1:0-3177 GCA_039916745.1 Nitrospiraceae bacterium | reverse complement strand
TAACGCATGATCACGACGATCATGTGGATCCTCGTACGCTGTTGCACCTGCCCAAAGACACGCCCATCATCGTGCCGAGCCGAAGGAATCGGCGGATGTTCTCCTACGATTACCTGTCGCTCTTGCGCGAGCTGGGATTTGGTCGCGTGATCGAATTGGCGCATGGAGAACGTTGGGATTTCGAAGGAGGGGCCGTCTACTCCGTGCCTTTCTATGGGGAAGATCCCTGCGATCTGGAGATGCCGCGTAACTGCTATCTCATCGCCGATCGGGGCTATAACGTGCTTGTTCATGCAGACAGCGGGCCAACGAATAGCGGCAAGTCCGCCCTCAAGGACGGCGTGATCCAGTCACTCGTGCAGCAGCATGGCCCGATCCCGCTGGTGTTTGCGTCACAACAGCAGCTGCTCGAAATCCGTGGCCATGCGGCCCATGCTCCCTTGTCGCATCCTGGGAAATGGCTCGATGTGGGAGAGAACGGCTATCTCACGAACGAGTATCTTGCCGAGGTGTGCGCGGCGGCGCAGGCCAAGCTCTTCGTGTCCTATGCCACCGGCGGTGCAGATTGGTACCCGGACCATCTCTCGTTTATGTTCAGCCAACGAAATCCCGCCCGTACAGCCCTGTTGACGGCCCATTGGGAACGGCCGGAAACGCTCAAAGATCTTCTTTCCAAGAACGGATGCGGGTATCATCACGGCCATGCATTGGATCTGTTCCGCCGCACAGCTGATGGGCTGGTGGAACCGATGAAGACCGGAGAGGCTTTGACGCCTCTGTCGCTCTACCGTCTCGACCATGGCGATCCGCCGTTTATGAAAGCCGGCCGCACCACACCATCTCGATAACTCAATAGGGACTCACTATGGCCACGCGCAAGACTCAGAAGGCTCCGATCCTCGTGACCGGTGCCGCCGGGTTCATCGGGTTTCATACCGCCACCAGATTGCTGGAGCGAGGCGAGCAGGTGATCGGACTCGACAACCTGAACGACTACTACGATGTGCGATTGAAAAAGGCGCGGCTCGCGAAGCTCAAGGCCTTCAAGTCGTTTTCGTTCACGAAGCTTGACCTGGCCAATCGTGCCGGCATGAAGAAGCTGTTCGCGAAGCAACCGATCCGGCGCGTGGTCCATCTGGCAGCGCAAGCCGGGGTGCGCTATTCATTGGTCAATCCGCATGCCTATACCGACAGTAATATCGAAGGGTTTTTGAACATTCTGGAAGGTTGCCGGCATGCGAAGGTCGAGCATCTGGTCTATGCCTCGTCGAGTTCCGTCTACGGTGGCAATACCCAGATGCCGTTTTCAATTCACGATAACGTCGATCATCCGGTGTCCCTCTATGCGGCCAGCAAGAAGGCCAACGAACTCATGGCCCATTGTTATGCGCATCTCTACCGGATGCCCTGTACGGGTCTGCGGTTTTTTACCGTCTATGGGCCCTGGGGAAGACCCGACATGGCCCTCTTTATCTTCACGAAGGCGATTCTGGAAGGGAAGCCGATCGAGGTCTATAACCATGGAAAGATGCGACGGGACTTTACCTATGTCGATGACATCGTTGAAGGCGTGATTAGAACCCTGGATCATACGGCGACTCCCAACCCTGCCTGGTCCGGCGACAAGCCCGATCCCGGAACCAGCTCCGCGCCGGCCCGGATCTACAATATCGGGAATCATCAGCCGGTCGAGCTGTTACATTTTATCGAGGTGTTGGAGCAGGCGTTAGGCAAGAAGGCGGTGAGGAAGCTCTTGCCGATTCAGCCGGGCGATGTGCCGGCAACGTATGCGGATGTCGAAGACCTGACGCGAGATGTTGGATTTGCTCCAGCGACACCGATCGAAGAAGGCATCGGGCGTTTCGTGAAGTGGTATCGGGAGTTCTACAAAAAGTAAGGGGCGCCGAGCTCTTCAGATGAGCCGGCGCCCCTTGGTCTCTCGCTCTCAGCGGACTGTTAGGGGCAGCCGATCGGCACAAATCCTTGCCCGAACAGCTTCGATAGCGTCACGTATCGCGCGTTGTCGTAGAAGGAATAACTCGCGCCTCGTTGATTCCTGCCCGAAAGATCTCCGCCATACGAGGGATCCGTCCCGTAGAAGAATCCGCCACGGGTTTTCTCGGCAAGATGGAGCCATTCCCCGTACTTTGCACAGACCTCAGCCTGAACCGATCCCGTTGACGCGACGCTGGCATGCCAATCTTTGGCCCAATCGGGGACGGTCTGACCTCCTCCGGTCGTACCAGTCTGATTGTGGTCAGAGTACGGAGGGATATCGTAGTGAGGCGCCATCGCCACGGTAGGGCGATAGGTCGGCATGTCATCAAGGGAGGGCACGACGGATAGAGGCTTGAGGGTCATCATGGTGCAGCCCGGGAGGTCCCTATTCGTGTAGAGGGTGCTCCCGTCTGCTTGAGGACATTGGCGCATCTGCAGGGGATCGGAGGCAATGGTGGCATCGGAGAATGCCGGCGTGGACGTCAGGGTGAGGATCGCGGAGGCGATCGCGAACACCTGGGCTAGTTGCATAGGGCACCTCCCCTGAGACGGTGGAGCAGACAGGAATTGCATCTTCGTTCACCTTTGTAAAATGATACTCACCGATGGTGACGATAAGGTAGTCCACTGGAGACAAAACCGTCTATTCATCTTTCGAGGGGGTTCTGCGCTCGACTTGAATTTGGGTGGAGCGGCTTGGGTGGCCGATTTGCCGAGATGAGATGGAGGACTTCTTCCGGGGTGACGCCTTCGAGGTTCGGCAGGATGTAATCGGCTCCCCCCAATTTTCCAGCAGGATACGTTGTGGCGAGGGCCAGGACTGTCATCCCGGCTGCGTGAGCCGATTGAATGCCGGCCAGCGAGTCTTCGACGACCAGGCATTCCCCGGCTTTGATGAGGGGCGGGCGGGGTTCCTGGGCATTCAATAGTTTTAGCGTATGGCGATAGATCGCCGGATCCGGCTTGCCGACCGCGCAGTCGTCTGCCGAGACCAGCACCGGGAAGTCTTGTTCAATAGCCGTATCGTGCAGGGCATGGGCGATTTGCTCCCGTTGGCCTCCTGTGGCAATGGCTAATCGATAATGTGCTGTGGCTCGTTTCACAAACTCAACGACGCCGGGGAAGAGGGCTGGCTTGTGGAGAGCGGTGTATTCCCGGAAGAGCGTCGCTTTCCGCTCC
>JBDSKU010000210.1:0-2997 GCA_039916745.1 Nitrospiraceae bacterium | reverse complement strand
GAGCGAGTGCGACTCCTCTACCGGGCGAATCCTGCGCAGCAATGAACAGTTCGGGCACATCCTGGGCTATACCACGGCGGAAATGCTCGGCAAGACGTTCCTCGAACTGTCACACCCCGACGACCCGCCTGGCGACTGGGATACATATTCCAGCCTGGTGCGGGGCGACATCCCCTGCTTCGAGATCGAGAAACGCCTCATACGCAAAAATGGGACGAGCGCCTGGGTTCACGTCACGGTCAATCTCGTCCTGGATGTCGCGGGCGACCCACTCTGCACCGTGGCAATCGTGCTCGACATCACTGAGCGTAAAACCCAAGCCTTGCGACTCCAAGATCTTCAGCGGGAACAACAAGCCATCTTCGATTCTGCTCCGGCCATGATTTGGTACAAGGACACTGAGAATCGCGTGCTGCGAGTGAATCAGGGCGCCGCCGATTCGATCGGGCTTCCCAGGGAAGCCATCGAAGGCAAGGCTACCGCCGAGTTCTATCCACAAGAAGCGGACCGCTATTACCAGGACGATCGTCTCGTGATCGAGAGCGGACTGCCCAGGCTTGGGATCGTCGAGCCCTATCGCCTCCCCTCCGGCGAGGAACGTTGGATACAAACCGACAAGGTTCCGTTGAAGGATCGTGAGGGAGCGGTGACCGGCATTCTCGTGCTGGCCGTGGACATCACCGAGCGCAACCGGATCGAAGCGGCGCTGCGGGAGAGCGAAGAACGGTTCCGCACGTTAGCCGACAACATGTCGCAGTTCGCTTGGATGGCCGACACTGCGGGCGGGCTCTTTTGGTACAACCGACGCTGGTACGAGTATACCGGCGCCACGTTCGAAGAGATGCAGGGCTGGGGATGGGAAAAGGTTCAACATCCAGACCATCTCGATCGTGTCGTCATCAAATGGCGGCAAGCGCATAGCACCGGCGAGCCGTGGGAAGACACCTTTCCGCTACGCGGCCTTGATGGAACCTACCGCTGGTTTCTCTCGCGCGCCTTGCCGATCCGTGACGCGAAGGGCCAGGTCGTCCTATGGTTCGGCACGAATACGGATATCACTGAACTGCGCGAGACTCAACTGTCTCTCCATGAAAGCAAAGAGCAACTGCAAGTTTTTTCCGGTCATTTGGAACAGGTGGTTCAGACCCGCACCGAGGAACTCGTGGAGTCGCAGAGCCGCCTGCGATTGATGGCCACGGAATTGAACCTTGCCGAACAGCGGGAACGGAAGCGGCTCGCCGGCGAACTGCACGATTCTCTCGCGCAATGGCTGGTGCTCTGCTGCCTTAAACTCGGGCAGGTCCGACGCGCAGGATTGCCGGCACCATCGGAGGAGAAGATCAAAGAGACGGAAGAGGTGCTGAACCAAGCGCTGGCCTATAGCCGCTCGTTGATCGCGGAGTTGAGCCCGACGATTCTGCATGAGTTTGGTTTGCCGGCAGCGCTTCGATGGCTGGGCGGGCAGATGCAGCGCCATGGGCTGGCGGTGACAGTGGAGATCGGAATCGAAGACCTGCCATTACCGGAGGATCGAGCCGTGCTCCTGTTCCAGTCGGTCCGCGAGCTGTTGATCAATACGGTCAAGCATGCGGGATCGGGCGAGGCCTGGGTCTCGCTCCGGCAGCAAGACGAGACCCTGCGGATCGACGTATGGGACCAGGGGAAGGGCTTCGATACCACGACGAAAGTGGCTGCTCAAAAATTCGGGATCTTGAGCATTCGCGAGCGCATGCGCGCATTGGGCGGCGAGTTCGATTTGCAATCCACGCGGGGAAAAGGGACGAAGGCCAGTCTGGTGCTGCCTGTAGATAGCACCAGACTGCCGAGTTCAGAGTCGCCGAAAAACCCGACCCCTCGATCTGGAAACGCAGCGAGCAACACACAGCACGCAGCACGCCCCCAACAAGACAACAATCGGATTCGTGTCTTGGTGGTGGACGACCATGCCATGGTGCGGAAGGGAATATGCAGCCTGCTGGACTCCTATCCCGATGTGGACATGGTGGGGGAAGCCGGTGACGGCGAAGAGGGCGTGGCGATGGCCGAACGGCTGCAGCCGTCCATCGTCCTGATGGACATCAATATGCCGAAGATGAATGGGATCGACGCGACGGCCGAGATCACCTCGCGCTATCCGCATATCGTCGTCATTGGCTTGTCTGTGCAAGTCGGGGGCGCCAACGAGGAGGCCATGAAGAATGCGGGCGCCGCGAGGTTGCTCAGCAAGGGCGCGGCGGTCGATGAACTCTACGGGGCCATTCGAGACACGCTACAAGGAAAAGCGCTCGGCCAGAAAGACAGCCTAGAGCGCTGAGTTGCACCCCGCTCGGCATCCTTCTGCCGAGTCATGAAGGCACGAGATAACTCGTATGGTCCCAGGTTTCATCCGGACAGACCTCTCAACGAGATACATGGGCCGACTAGGGATCCTCCTAGGGAGGCGGCGACGATTTTATATGTATACTCTCCTCCGCATTGTTCAGATGGGGGATCGCTCCTATCAACTTAGTATCCGAATTTCATACGGGCAGGTAACGGTGATCGACGCGTGCTTATTGAGACCCATCCAGAGGGGATAATCATGGAGAAACCCAGCCGTCTTGCTCGGAAATTGAACGAATTGCGTCGGATGCTGGTCAGCTTGCCCGGTTTTTCTATCCGCGACCTATTCATGCCCCCCGGGATCACCCTGATCGGGCAGGCCGTTCGCCGCCCTTCCGTTCATCGCGCTCCCCTGCACTGGGTTGATGGATGCCCAATATGTTCTCTCCCCCCTCGCAGGGACGCATTCATATCGTCGGTGAATCGGACAAGGGGTATTCTCGTTCTCTGGCCTTCTGTGAGGAAAACCTTCCATACAGCGACGCGCGGTGATGCACGATGTGGCCTATTCTTAACCTCCTCCTGAAACAAGGAACGAGATGAACGAAACAACAACCCTCCCCTCCCGTAGAAAGTCACCGTCCAAGGCGATACGAGGCCATGGCAAGCCCGCCA
>JBDSKU010000209.1:0-6456 GCA_039916745.1 Nitrospiraceae bacterium | reverse complement strand
CACGATCTGAATGTCGCGAGCCAGTATTGCGACCGGGTCTTGATGCTCAAGGACGGCGGGCTGTGCCGTATCGGTTCGCCGGAGGAGACCATTCGACCTGATGTGCTTCGGATGGTCTATGGATGTGACGTGGTCGTCGACGCCCATCCCCAAACTGGCAGGCCACGCGTGACGATGCCGATGACGGTGGTTCTATAGTAGAAGGCAGCCAGGGTCCTGTTCCCGGCCCGGCTGTGCGTGACTAGGGGGGCGGTTCATTTTTCATTTAAGAAAGGGCGTTTTGGAGAAGCGACGCGGGTGACGGGGAAGATGGTGCAAATCCATCACGGTGCCGCCACTGTAAGCGGGGAGTAATTCTGCATTATGCCACTGTGTGCCTGGCACACGGGAAGGCGCAGAAACACGACGATCCGCAAGTCAGGAGACCCATTCCGCAGTTGATTCGACTTAACCCTTTGAGCACAAGGGAGATCGTGATGATGTGGTTTCTTCGTTCTAGTCGTGTGTGGTGGTGTCTGCTTTCTTTGTTTACCATGAGCCCTCCCGTCTATGCTGCCCCGGATATCGAAGTGGCGTCCGCCGATCAAATAGATACCATTGAGGCGCGGGAAGTCGTGGTGAGTGCAACCAAAACCCCTGTGCCTGTCACTCAACTCACCAGCGCGGTCGAGATCATTACTGAGGAAGACCTGAAGCGCCGGCAGATCAAGATGGTGTCGGAAGCCCTCCGTCTCAGCCAGGGACTCACGGTGTTCTCGAACGGCGGGCCCGGTACGAGCACGAGCGTGCGCATCCGAGGCAGCAACTCCGATCAGGTGCTGGTGCTGATCGATGGCGCCATCATGAACAGTGCCACGACGGGAAGTTTCGACTTTGCGAATCTCACCACCGACAACATTGAACGCATTGAAATTCTCCGTGGCGCCCAAAGCATGCTGTGGGGCGCGGACGCGATGGGTGGCGTGATTAACATCACCACCAAGAGGGGCACCGGCGCTCCCTCGGCCAACGCATTCTTCGAGTACGGATCGTTTTCGTCCATCCGAGAAGGCGGCCAAGTTTCCGGCAAAACAGGAATCGTGGACTACAGCGCGGCGATCTCACGTTGGGATTATACAGGGTTTTCAGCCGTCAACTATCGAAGGGGCGCATCCGAGCGGGACGGCTTTCATAATTGGCAAGGCTCGACACGTATAGGGGTCGCGTTGCCTCATGACGGACGAATCGATCTGAATTTTAGATTTTTGCAGGGGAAGACGAGTTTTGACGGTGGGTTTGGGCAAGGTTTTGATGTGCTCGGGGCCTATTCCAATAGTCAACAGTATGTCTATAGTGCTTCGTACCAGCAGCCAATAACTGGTTGGTGGAATCAATCACTGACCCTCTCGCACCAAGACGAAACGCTACATTCGTTTCCGGGTACGAGTCAAAGAAATCTGGCGACGGGAGTGATATCGAATCCGTTTGATCCCGACTTCAATCCCGATTCGAAATTTAATACCAGTTCAAATCGCATTGAGTGGCAGCACAATTTTCAGATCGGCAAGCCGCTCTTGCTCACGGCTGGATATCAGTACCGAGAGCAACAGGGCGAGAATGTGAATCTCAGCACCGGAGCCACTCCAATTAATAACCACATCATCTCAAGTCATGCCGGATTTGCTCAAGCGCAACTCAACTTGTGGGATCGTGTGTTTGCCACCGCTGGTGTGCGGCAGGATGAATATAATGCCTTTGGTGGCGCCACAACCTACCGGACAACTGCCGGCTATCTCTACCAAGAAACCGGCACCAAGATTCGCAGCAGTTACGCGACAGGTTTTCGTGCACCAACCATCAATCAGTTGTTCTTTCCAGGTTTCGGAAACCAGAATTTGAGACCTGAAAAAAGTCAGAGCATGGATATTGGCGTGGATCAATATCTCTTGGACAGGCGCCTAACACTCAGTGGGGGATTTTTCTGGAACCATTTTCACGACATGATTATCTCCCAGCAGAGCCTGGCAGTCTGCGGCCCGGACCCATTTGGAGATCCGTTAGGGAACTTCTGCGCACAAAATGTTGGTCAGGTGAGCACGAAGGGATGGGAAGCGAGCGTGAAGTATGCCGTGTTCAGGGATCTACCGTGGGTCAGGAGTTTGGATGTGCAGGCCCAGTACACCAATACGCTGACCAGAAATCTTGATCAGCAGCCTGGCAATCGTGTGCCGAGGATTCCGGTTGACCAATGGAGCATGATCATCAGCTATCAGCCGATCGATCAAGTCAGAATCAATCTCGAAGGCCGCTATGTAGGATCACGGTTTAATGATCCTGATAATCAGCAGAAGATGCGCGCATTCGATGTGTGGAATCTCTCCGCGACGTATGACGTGACGAACCGTGTGCAGACCTACCTTCGAGCCGACAATATTTTCAATGAGAAGTATGAAGAGGTCCGACTCTTCGGCTCTCCTGTACGATCAATCTTTGTCGGGCTGAGAGTGAATTACGATGCGAAGTAGATTGAGACTTTTCGTCGATTTCGCTACCAGGCTAGAGATGCACGTTTTTATTCAGATTGACAGGACCAGCTAGCCTGCGGTATGTACCACGCTCGATAACTCAATAGCCTCTCGGATGCCCGCAAGGGCGTAACAGGGAAGTCCGGTGAAAGACCGGCGCGGTCCCGCCACTGTAAATAGGAAGCGACCCCCGTATAAGCCACTCGACGAACTCGTCGGGGAAGGGAGGGGAAGCGTTGAAGGTTCTTTGACCTTCTGAACCTATAAGCCAGGAGACCTATCCGAGGTAACAGAGCATTGTTTCTCCGCGCGGTAACGGAGATCTCGCCTGCCTCGTTGGCATGTGACCTCTTGTTCCTGTTGCGGGACTGGAGGTTTTTTTATGCCCTCCGCTATTCTGGATCAGCGCAAGACTGATTGCTTCCTCCCGGATTTGGCAGCATGTCCCAGACCGGTCCGTGCAATATGAGCACAGGACTGCTCATCGTCGGGCACGGTAGCCGCGATCCCAGCGCGAATGTCGAATTCGAGGCCGTGGTTGCCGCCTATCGTGCGGCGCATCCCGATATTGATGTCACGCACGGCTATGTGGAGCTGGCCAAGCCGTCGTTGGCTGAGGCCCTTCGTGATCTGGCGCAACGGACTGACTTGGTTGTCGTCTTGCCGCTTTTCCTCTTTGCCGCGGGGCATGTGAAGAACGATATTCCACTCGCACTCGCACAGGCGCGGCAGGATTTTCCCGCTGTTAGATTCATCGTCACCAACGCTTTGGGTGTCCACCCAAATCTGGTCGAATTAGCGTTTGATCGGGCGCGAGCGGCAATAGAAGGCGCCCGCGATCCTGCGAAGACCGCCGTCGTGGTCGTGGGGCGTGGCGCCAGCGACCCGGACGCGAATGGGGACTTCTGTAAAGTCGTTCGCCTCCTCATAGAAGGGCGTGCGGTCGGGTGGGTGGTGCCCTGTTTCATCGGCGTCACGAGACCGCTATTTGAGGAGACGGTGGAACTGGTCGCGCGTGCACGCCCTGAACGGATCGTCGTGGTGCCGTACTTTCTCTTTGGCGGACGGTTAATTGCCAAGATTCGCGAGCAGGTGGAGTCGTTCCAAACACGCTATCCCTGGATCAAGACCGAGCTGGTACCGCATTTAGGAATTGACGACCGCCTGCTCACGTTGATGGATGAGCGCTTCTCCGAAGCGACGGAGGGAGAACGCCCGCTTCCCTGCGACACCTGCCAATATCGTGTGCCTGTGTCCGCCGTGACTGGGAACGTCGGCGGGCTGAAAGCGCTGCTCTGGAGTCTAAGACACGGGTTTACCCATGCGCAGGCCATGCCGCATGTGCATGCGCATCGCCCACTCGCCAAACATGTCCTGGTCTGCGGGAATGTCGATTGTGCCGACGGCGGGAGCATTTCCCTCATTGCCACATTACGGCGGCTGTTAAAGGATGCCGGGCGTGATCAGGATATTCGAGTGACGAAGACGTCCTGCATGGGCCGCTGCGGCGAAGGGCCGACCGTTGCGGTCTATCCGGACGGTATTTGGTATCGGGGAGTGAAAGAGACGGATGCGAAGGAGTTGGTCGAGGAGCATCTGCTCGGCGATCGGCTCGTCAGTCGCCTGGTCGATAATATTATGCAGTAACGGAGGAGAGACGATGGCCTGTCATGAAATCGCAGGGCTGCGGCTGGGTTTGATGGAAGTGTTGGGAGTGAAGAGCGAAGCCGAACGGCAGCATGAGTTGGCGGAGCTGGGGACCGGGGCCGATCAACCGGGGCCGATTCGTTCGATGTGCGGCGCTAAGGACTTGGCCACGCTCAAGCAGTTTTATGAGACGGCGGTAGCTGCGCTTGAAGAACGCGTGTCTGCCACCGGCGCCGACGATCCGAAGCTGCCCTATCTGCGTACGCTGGTGGTGCTCACGAAGAAGGTCGATCTCGATCTGGCCCATCAGATCGAAGGGCTCACCCATCTCTATCGTGACCTCGATGAGATGCATGATTTTGTTCATGAGATCTATCCGGCGGAGTAAGCGCGATGGCTGTGGCGAAGATTGCCCGTGTGGTGGGGGCCGAGCGGCTGGGTCCTGATACCCTCCTCCTCGATCTGTGCGCGGCTGAGCCGTTGGGGTTCGTTGGCGGACAGTACCTCATCCTCGACAGTCGAATTATTTTGCCGAGCGGCAAGGCCGTCAAGCGGGCCTACTCATTTCTTACCGGCGATGCCGAGCAACGCCGCTTTCAGCTCGCCGTGAAGCGCATCCCCGATGGACTGGGCTCCGCCTTCGTACATGGGCTGGCAGCGGGGACGGACATTTCATTCAGTGGGCCCTGGGGCAAGTTCTGTCCGAGAGAGGGGGCCTCTGGCAGGACACTGATCCTGGCGACGGACACAGGGATTACCGCCGCGTTGGGGTTTGTGCGCGCGACCCGTTTTGCGCCGTTGCTTCCGCAGGCGTTGCTCATCTGGCTGCGCGCCTCGGCAGAGTATTTTCTTCCGGAAGAGTTTGTGAGGGAGCAGATCCCTGCCGCATGTGGCGAGGTGAGGATTGAAGCGATCTCTGAAGTTGGTCATCAAGACCGGATTCCTCAGGCCAGAGCCATTCTCTGTGAGCTATTGTCGCGCGGCGATCTCGCCCAGGTCTTCATTGCTGGCGATGGAGCGGTGAACCAGATGTTGCTCGATGATCTGATTGCAGCAGGAGTGGCCGTGGACAAGGATCAGGTGGAGTCGTTCTTCAATATGCCGAAGAAATCCGTATGACTGGACGAGAGCAGATCCTCTTAGCGCTGGAAGCAGCGCTTGTGTGTGGGGATACAAGCGTCATCGTCCGTTCGTCCGGTGCGATTGCCGAGGTTCATGGGCTCGTGACCCTGCGGCAGGGGACTGAGTGGGTCACGCTCGGCGAGGAGGGCCAGACCCATGTGCATCTCAAGATCGAGGATGGATGCAGACTTCTCTATCGGCAGCAGGACGAAGCGAATACGGCGCTTGAGTTGTTAGGGGCCGATGGGGATTTACTCTGTCGAGTGTCGTTCCGGGGCACGAACCGGGCAAAGACAGAGCATTACAGCCCTGAACGTGCGGCGAAGATCCATGAGCGTTTCAGTTGTCTGGCGGAATGTGCTGGTACATGACCGATGGAGAAGAACGTACCGCCAAAAGATCGAAAGGGGCTGCGGACCGGGTTCACCACCGGCGCATGTGCTGCAGCGGCAGCTAAGGCTGCGACTCGTTGTTTGGTGAAGGGTGCCATGCTGTCTGAAATTGAAACGACCCTGCCGAATCGGACACGCGTTACGTTCGCGCTTGCCCGTTGCGAGCGTCTGGATGGTCGCGTGGTCTGCAGCATCATCAAAGATGCAGGTGACGATCCCGACTGCACGCATGGGGCCGAATTGACGGCCGAAGTGGAGCTGCGGACCGAACCAGGTATCGAGATCAGGGGAGGCCTGGGCGTGGCCACCGTGACCAAGGCGGGCTTGGGTTTGGAGATCGGCGGGCCTGCGATCAATCCGGTCCCTCGCCGCAACATTACGGAGATGGTGGGGGAGGAACTCGCCGGCGCTTCCTGCGGGGGCGCGGTCGTGACGATCAGTGTGCCGGGCGGCGAAGAGATGGCCAAGCAGACCACCAACGCGCGGCTTGGCCTCCTGGGCGGTATCTCCATCCTCGGCACGACCGGCATCGTGAGACCCTATTCCACAGCGGCGTTCAAGGCGAGCGTGATGCAGGAGATCGATGTTGCTGGGGCTGGCGGTCTGCGCGAACTGGTGCTCACGACCGGCGGCAAGTCCGAACAGTATGCGATGGCCCTCTGCCCTCATTTGCCGGAACAGGCCTTTATCCAGGTGGGTGACTTCATCGGCGTCGGCATCAAACAATGTGCGAAGCGAGGGATCGCGCGAGCCATCATCGTCGGGATGATGGGGAAACTCTCGAAGATGGC
>JBDSKU010000208.1:0-10089 GCA_039916745.1 Nitrospiraceae bacterium | reverse complement strand
TATGCCGGCGAGGACGCGATCGGCAAACCCCTGACCCTCCTCATGCCGGAACGGTACCGTTCCGCGCACGAAAAGGGTCTCGCTCGCATGGAATCCACGGGCACGAGTCGCGTGATCGGGCCCGTGGTGGAATTGCATGGGCTGAGGAAGAATGGCACCGAATTCCCCATCGAACTCTCGTTGGCAACCTGGAACACGACTGCCGGAAACTTCTACAGTGGCATCATTCGGGATATTTCCTCGGGAAAGAAGACGGAGGATGCACTACGCCGGAGCGATCAGATTCTGCAGGAAGTGGCCGACAACACCACAGCGGTCATCTACGTCAAATACGCCGACGGCCGGTATCTCTTGACGAATCGACGGTTTGAACAGATCTTCAACCTGACCACCGATCAGATCGTGGGCCATACCGATCACGAGATCTTCCCCGCACGCATTGCAGACGGGTTTCGCACCAACGATCTGGTCGTGCTGGAGCAGAAACGCACGGTCGAGTATGAAGAAGAGGCGCCGCACTCGGATGGAACGCACACCTATATTTCCATGAAATTCCCGCTGTGCGATCACACCGGCATCGCCTATGCAATCTGCGGTATTTCGACCGACATTACCGAGCGCAAACATATCGAAACCGCCCTCCGCACCCATGAAGAGCAACTCCTCCTAGCCCTGGCCTCGACAGAAGTGGGCGGCTGGTCCTGGGACTGCCAAACCGGGCGATTCTGTTGGTCGCGGCAAGTCGACGACATGCTTGGCGTCTCGGAGAGCTTACGTCCGCATACCCAGGAGGAATGGCTTGCGCTGATGTACCAGGATGATCGGCAGGCAGCCGCGCACGCGATGAGTTGCGCCATGGAACAGCCCGGTACAGAGGCGCTGTTTGAGCATCGGGTCATGCGGAAGGACGGTAGCTTCCGATGGTTCGTCTGGACCGGTCAAATTATTCGAGATCGTGATGGGAACGCCGTGCATATGTTAGGGACGGTTCGCATCAGGATGGCAGAGCAGGATCATGAACATGTCCGCTGAAAGAGATCTCAACACCCGTGAAGCCTATTTCGTGAAGCGTCGTTCGTTTCAGGATTCGGACGTTTCGCGAACGCTAGGGCGCTTCCTAGCCGCCTGGGCGATGGCGGGACTCGTCTTGTTACTAGAACTCTCTTCCCTCTGCCTCTCCGAATCCGCCGCGATGGACATCGCAATCCTCCAATCTTCGGACATCGCGGCCTACCACGAGGCGATTGCAGGCCTGAAGGCCACGGGCCCGATAGGCGCGATCTATACCGAATACGATATGCAAGGCGACCTGGAGCTCGGCAAGAAGCTCGCGCGCAAGCTCCGCGCATCCAATACATCGCTGGTGGTCGCCGTGGGGCTCAAGGCCGCGCTGGCTGCGAAATTAGAAATAATCGAGGTCCCCATCGTCTACATGATGATCCTTGACCCGCTCAAACATCAGCTCACAGCCGGCAACATGACCGGCACATTACTGGAGGTCCCCATCGACCGGCAGCTCAAGATCATGCGGATGTTTTTTCCAACTCTCCGACGGCTCGGGACGCTCTACGATCCTGCCAAGTCGTCCTCGCGGGTGAGGGACGCTGTGCGGCAATCCACCAACGCCGATTTTCAACTGAAGGGGCTTCCCGTCGAGAGTGAGAAAGACGTACCGCAGCAGTTGCGCGTCTTACTCTGGGATGTGGAAGCCCTCTGGCTCATGCCCGATTCCACGGTACTGACGAACGAGTCCGTACAATTCATTCTGGAATCGTCATTGGCGCGCCAGATACCCGTGATCGGCTTCTCACCGGAGTTTACACGTCTGGGAGGACTGCTGAGCTTGTCCGTCAACTATGGCGAAGTCGGTCGAGAGACCGGCCTACTCGCCAAACGTATTCTCGATGGGGAACGGCTGCTGCCGCTCAACCCCATCCCGATCGACCGCATCAAGATCACAGTGAACCTCAAAACCGCCAAGTTCCTGGGCCTGACATTTACGAAAGAGCTGACAAGTCTCATCGATGAAACCTATTGATGGGGACAAGCATATGAATCGTCCAGACATGGCAGAGGGCCCCATGGGGCCCAGATTCTTCTTGGCGAATCGATTCTTCAGCCTGCGCTCAAAGTTTGTGTTGTTTTTCAGCCTCATTCTGATTATCGCCTGTTCAACCTTGAGCTGGTACTTCGTGGAAAAGAGACGCGAGGCGATGATCGACAACCTTCAGCAATTGGGCGCGATCCTGCTCACGAGCATGGTGCACAATGATCACTTTCGATTTGCAGGCCTTGTCGCAGAAGATCGCGCCACGCTCCAGCAATTTACGGAAGGCCTTCTGGCGGTTCAGGATGTGGTCTATGTCGTCATCACACGGCCAGACGGTACGGTGCTCGCCCGGCACACGAAAGGCACCCGCCCATCCTCTGGCAGCCTTGCACGGTCCATCGACCGTCCTCTGTACCCGGACCCTGACATCGCAACACAGTACGTGCATTCCTCCAGCACCATTCCTCATATGACCCGCCTTTCCATCTCCAACTCACTGGGCAATCGATTCGCCTGGGAAGAACAGATCTACGACTTTGCCATGCCGGTGCTGCGGAAAGGCAATGACGCCACCCAGGTGCCGCCCTTTTCTATCCTGCTGGATGAAGGGAACACGAACGCCTCGACGGCACTCCTGTCCGGTGTCGTCCAGATAGGATTGACCGACGCGCACGTGACGCACGAGCTCGCGACAATGGTCAGAAACATTTTTCTCCTCACCGCGCTCATCATCGCCGCAGGCATGCTGGGTGCCCACCTCCTCACCCTCCGAATCACAAAACCATTGAGGAGGCTGGCCGACGTGGCAAGACAAGTCGCTGAGGGCCAGTCGCCCATGCCCCTCACTCCTTCTACGCGCGACGAAGTCGGACAACTGACGAGCATGTTTAACCTCATGACCCGTTCGTTACAGGAACGAAGCCTTGCCATCACCGGAAACCTCGCTACCATCAAACATCAGGTCGGCCAATTGACCACGCTGCATGAAGCGAGTGCGACCATCACCAGAACATTGGACCTAGACGAGCTCCTCAACACGGTGCTCCAACTCCTGATGGCCAACCTGGGTTTTACGCGGATGCTCTTGGTATTGCGGGAGCACGAGCGAGACTCCGCATCTGTGGCTCAGGTCGCAGGAGTCACGGCCGACATTGTGGAAGCGGCCCGTCATCTTGAGGTGCCCATCCAGAACGATGGCAGTCTCCAGGCGGATCTGTTGATTCATGGCAAGCCCCTACTCATCCTGAACCTCGATGCCGTGTCGAATCGCATGCATCCGTCGGTGCTGATGTTAGCTCGCCGGACAGGAGTCACGTCCTTCGTGGCAGTCCCGCTCCAGAGTCACAACCAGATACTCGGATACCTCGCCGCCGACCGGGGATCGCAACCCTGCACGGACGAGGATCTCCATATGCTGCTGACGATTGCCAGCCATGTGGCCGCAGCCATCGACAATGCCAGGGCCTATTCGCACCTTGAAGAACTTACACAGCACCTCGAACAGCGCATCACGGACCGCACCCTGGAATTATCGATCGCCAACGAACGGCTCCAAGAACAGGACCGGCGGCGATCGCTATTTCTCTCCGTCGCATCGCACGAATTGCGCACACCCATGACCGTGATCCGAAGCTTTGCGGACAATATGCGCGACGGAATCGCAGGACCGGTGAGCGATCAGCAAGTCACCTACCTCACACGCATCGAGCACAACCTGAATCGACTCACGAGAATCATCAATCAACTCCTTGATTGGTCACGCCTTGAGTCACAGAAGGAAGTCCTCTGTCTCGAACCGGTGTGCGTTGTAGCCACGGCCCTCCTGGTGGCCGATAGTTTGCGCACCGTGGCGGCTGAAAAAACGATCGCCCTCGAGGTCATGCAAACGGATGGGCTTCCAGCCGTCTTGGGCGACCCTGACAAACTCGAACAGGTTCTCTGGAACCTGATCGGCAACGCGATCAAATTTACCCCGCCCGGCGGCCACATTACCGTCGACTTCCAGGCGATTCCCAGAGGCTTCGTCCAAACCTGCGTCGCCGACACCGGCTGCGGGATCGACCAGTCTCATCTCGAAAAACTTTTTCAGGAGTTCTCCAAAGTGCCGTCGGCGATCCCCGCCGCTCAGGGCGCGCAGCTCGGCCTATTCATTACGAAAAGCCTGGTGACGATGCATCGCGGACACATTTGGGTCGACAGCACACCTGGAGCCGGCACGCGCTTGTATTTCACGATGCCGGTCGCGCCCTCGCAGGAAGAAACCCGTGCTGAGGGCGGCGTATGAGAGAGAGGGGAGTATATTTTCTCGTGCCTAAGGTCTACACTTTCACTAGAAATCCACTCTCGCGGCTGACACCATGCGCGCCAAAATCCTAATCGTCGACGACGATCGCGATATTCTTCTCGGACTCGAGAATCGTATCACCTGGATGGGGCACGAGCCTGTGACAGCCGACAACGGCAAGGACGCATTACGTCTGATCGAGCAGGGAGAATTCGATCTTGTGCTCCTGGATCTGGAGCTGCCCTTCCACTCCGGTCTGGAAATCCTGGAACGAGTCAAAGCGACCTCACACAGCGAACAGCGGACCGAACGGGCCACCAGCACAACCTACACCACACCGCTCATCGTCATCCTCACCGCCTTCGGCACCATCGAGCGTGCCGTGCATGCCATGCAACTCGGCGCATTCGATTTCCTGGCAAAACCGTTCAGCGCCGACCACCTCACTGTCGTCGTCCAAAAAGCTCTCGCCACCGTGGCACTGCAGCGTCAAGTCGATGTGCTCCGTCAAGAAGTCGATGATCGCTATGAACATCTCGTAGGGGCCAATGCCAAGATGGCCGTCCAACTCACGATCGCCAAACAAGCGTCGGCGTCCGACGTGACCGTCCTCCTGCTCGGGGAAACCGGAACGGGAAAGGAAGTCGTCGCTCGCGCCATTCATCGATGGAGCCCGCGCCGTTCCAAACCCTTTGTGGCGGTCAATTGCGCATCCCTGCCGGAACAGCTCCTTGAGAACGAACTGTTCGGCCATGAAAAAGGCTCGTTCACCGGGGCAGTCAAACGGGAGCCAGGCAAGATCGAGGTCGCTGAGGGCGGAACGGTGTTTCTCGACGAAATTGGAGATATGCCGCTTCTCTTGCAGAGCCGCCTCCTGCGGGTCCTCCAGGATCAGACGTTCTATCGTGTGGGCGGAACGCAGCCGGTTCACACCAATGTGCGTTTCATCGCGGCCACGAACAAAGATATTCGTCGCGCGATCCAACAAGGCACATTTCGTGAAGATCTCTACTATCGGCTTGCCGTGATCACCGTGACACTCACGCCGCTGCGTGAACGAATGGACGATATCCCAGCACTCGCCCAGCATTTTCTCAATCGCGGGGTCAGAGCGGGGATTCATCGCCCCTGCACCCTCAGCGACCAGGCCTTACAGGCATTGCAACAGTATCAGTGGCCTGGCAATATCCGCGAGTTGGAGAATGTGCTGACACGTGCCCTCATCTTGTGCCCCGAGGATATCCTTGAGCCAGCATGCCTGCATCTATCGGATGCGCCGTTCCCCTCGACAACCGACACTGAGACAGGCACTCCACTCCGTCTCTATCATGAAAGCGTGGAAGCCTATAGTCGGAAGATCATCGAAGCCGCGCTACGCAGGAATGGATGGAACCAAACCAGAGCCGCCGAAGAGCTCGGCCTTCAACGGACCTACCTCACAAAACTGCTCCGTCAAAAAGACATCCCAGGCCGAGCCCCCATAGGACCAGCCCCCTCATCCGTCGACGATGCACAGTGACTGGATTCTCGATACCCGTGAAGCGTATCTCGTGAAGCGTGAAGCGCGACCCAAAGGCTAAAGGTTCGAACACTTCAACCTTCAGCCATGAGTCCGCCTCACTTATCCGAGCGATAGCGCATGCGGGTGCCGTGGAGGAGAGAGAGTTCGATCTCACTGGCGGTCAGTTCAGAGGGGAAATAGACACCTGATATCTTTGCGGCGTTGATGCTGGCGCCATCAAGCCGTGCGTTTCGAAAATCGATGCTGCGCAGATCCGATTGGCGAAAGTAACAGTCGGTGAAGTCCAACCCATCGGTATCCAACCCCCGGAGATCCAGACCGCGCAGATCGCACCCCCGCAGATCGACCTTCTCTCCCGAAGCCTTTTTCGCGTTGAATTCGGTGATGCAGCCTTCTCGAAGCAGGAGATACATCGGATCGTTGGGAATGCGCAGTTTGGAACGGGCTGGGTTGTTCGCGTCCATGAATCTCCGATCGTAATCGCTCTATCAATCGTATCGGAACATTCCCGACCGACTTGAGGGAGTCTCACTCACGTACCACGCGAAAACATCGTTTCGGCTCAGCCGTACTTCTAAGAGATGCAATTCTGCGAGAGCAGGATGCTCAAACCGTTTGTCCAGCAAGGCCGCAGCAAGCCATCACGTTCTAAGGGGTGGCTGGGATGATCCAACTGCGCGCGTCCAACGAGGGCCTCCCAGGCCGCGCGTTGCGCGAGCACGGGGATCATCCCAGCTACCCCGCCATTTTTCAGCATCATGCTAACCGAACCGTAAACGTGACCTCATTGCCTTTATCGTTATAGCGAAGGTCGGGGAAGAACGACTGCGTGAGGAAGATGCCGCGCCCGCTGGCATCCCCTGTCGGACAGGCATCAAGGCGAAGATTCCCGCGCGACTTCCAATTGAATCCCTTTCCCTCATCGGCAATCTGATACGTCAAGATCTGTTGCCGCTTGTCGTAGATCGCGCGGATCGTGACTCGCCGGTCTCGAAAACGGGCGTCCTGCCGGCGTTGCTGAATCAACGCGTCATATTGGTCTTTCGCCATGGCCTCGATCTTGTCGCGATAGCGAAGTTCGAGACAGCCATGTTCGACCGCATTCATCACCAGTTCTTGCAACGCGGCTCGAAGATGGAGCTGTCGTGCTTCCATCAGCCCCATCGCCGTCCCTTGAATGAGCCAGGTCACCGTGCTCTCGACGTAATTCGGGTCGGGGCCCATGACCAGCACATACTCCAGCCGGTCGACACCCGGCGCATCGTCCACGGAAGCCGGCAGCGAATGGATCGCCCGTTGCAGGACCTGTGCAAAGGCCTCCTCATGAATCGGTTGCTGCACATAATCCAAGGCGCCTGCGCGCAACCCCTCCATCGTCGAGCCATCATGACCTGCGTCGGTGAGGAGCACGACGGGGCAGGTCGGACGGCGTTCACGAATCTGCTTCACCAACGTCATCCCGTCCTGATCAGGCAGAAAGAGGTCCATAATCACGATATCGGGTTGCGTCATGTCGAAGGTCGTCAACCCGAGTGCCGGGGTCGTGGCAGCAATCACCGAATGCCCCTTCGCCCGCGCATGTTCCAGAATCAACGCCTGGGTATCGGGATTGTCTGCCACGACAAGTAACGTACGCGACGGTGTGGCGATCATGATGGGAATCCTCCGGCGATCAAATCCCGAAGCGCGGCATGCACCTCGGCCAAACACCTCTCGACATCCGCACAAACCGACGCGGCCTCGGCACAGTCGCCCTGGCGTCCAAGCATTTCCAGACGCTGCGCACGCTCGAAGAGGCGCGGTGCACACATTGGCAGGACAGACCCCTTCAGCTTGTGCGCCGCCGCCGCCAATCCGTCACAATCCTGCAGCACTAACGCCGCACGCGCCGCAGCGACATCTTTCGGGCTCTCTTGCATAAAGAGGTTCGCCAACGTCAGGAACAACTCCTGATCGCCATCGGCCAGGTCCAACGCCTCGGACAGCACGAACACCTCTAATGTATCCATGTAGGGTTCTTCCGATCACACACTGAGTTCCAGCCCCACTACCGCCGCGTCATCTAAAAAATCTCTCTGCGCTTGCCAGCGTCTGGCTTCCGTAAAGCAATGGGCAATCGTGGCGGCAAGCGGCACATGCTGTTGTGCCTCGACGGCTTGCTGGAACCGCCAACGGCCCCAGGGTTCCCCGGTCGGAGACGGCGCTTCGTAAATGCCGTCGCTCAACAAAAACAGACGATCCGCCGGCTGCAAGGTAATCTGGTCGCCGGCAAAGACGGCAGCCTGATCGAATCCAAGGGGCGACGAGGGCCGCGTCAGCCACCGAGAAGGCCGCTCTGCCGGGCTGAGCAGAATGCCATGATGACCGGCCGAGGCATAGGATAGGCTGCGTGTCGGCAGGTGGATCTGCCCGACCCAAAGCGTGAAATACTCTCCTTCAGCACTCAAGGGAAACTGCCGGTTCACTTCGCGCAACACTTTCGCAGGATCGTATGAACCGATCAGCTGGAGGATGTTTTCAACCCGGAGGAACGTCATCAACGACGCCGACCGCAAGGCAGCCGCCACACCATGTCCGGACGCATCGAGAATATACAGGCCCAGGTGTTCCGCATCGATAGCGGCCACACCGAAGAGATCGCCGCCCAAGGTCAGCGCCGGTTGATACTCCCACGCGAGGGAGAGGCCCGGAGCCGGGCTTCCCGGCGGGGGTAACAACGAATGGACGAACGCCGCGGCCGACTGCAGATCGGCTTCCATCTCCCTCTGCTTCGTTTGCAGCAGAAGCATGGACGACTCCAACTGAGCGCCCGTCGTTTCCAGCTCACGCACCAATCGGCCGGTGCGCAAACCGGCCAACACACGCGCCATGATTTCCTGTTTACTGGCCGCCTTACTCAGAAAATCGTCAGCACCCCGCGCCAACCCTTCGGCAATCTGCGCCGGTTGATCGTGGGAGGTCATCAGCAAAATATAGACGGATTTCATCGTCGGATCTCGCCGCACCGTTTCGCAGAACGTGGGGCCATCCATCTCCGGCATCATCCAATCGACGATGATCAGATCGGGACGTTCGCGCCCAACCACTTCAAGCGCCTCTCGTCCGTTTCCAGCCTCCAGCACCCGGTGCCCTAACCGCTTCAGCCGCGCCACCATGCTCATCCGCGTCACCGGTTCATCCTCCACCAGCAGAATCGTCGCGACCATAAAACAGGAGGGCGTCGACGAACCGAAGGAATGAGCGCTACATTGAGTTGAGTCGTGATTCATGAGCCTGCACTTTCGTGATCGAAGTGATTACGCCGCACGCGCCGTCAGCGCGTCCCCCTCAGTCTCATAGATCGGAATCATTTTCGGAATATTCGCCAGGCTCATGATTTCCCGCACGTAACTCTGCGGCTTCAGGAGACTGAACTGGGCCTGTTGGAGCTTGAAACTCTGCGACATGAGGACGAGCAGCCCGAGACCCGAACTGTCCACGAATCGAACCTGCTCCAGGTTCACAATGAGATGCTGACAGTTCCGATTTTTCACCTGTTCGACGGCGGTCTTGAACGCCGCCCGATTGCTATAGGTCAGATCGCCTTTCACGTCCAGCACGATCGCGTCTTTCGAAGCACGTTGCGTGATTTCCATTTACAGATCCTTTCATGGCGTAATGCACAGGTGATGTCTTCGGCGTCACGACCGGTCAGAAGGTTCTGTCGGGCCATTCCTCAGAGACGGCTCGCGTAGGCGAGTATCGCTGCAGGAATGTCGCCCAGCGGAAGAATCTTGTCGACGCCCCCCATCTTGATCGCTTCTTTCGGCATACCGAAAACGACACAGCTGGCTTCATCCTGGGCGATCGTATAGGCCCCAGCCTGTTTCATAGCCAACATCCCCTTGGCCCCGTCGCCTCCCATACCCGTCAAGATCACACCGATCGTATTCGCTCCGGCATACCGTGCGACGGAGTCGAACATCACATCGACGGAAGGCCTGTGCCGGTTGACCGGAGGGTCCTGGTTCAATTTGACACTGTACCGGGCTCCGCTCCGAACCAAGGTCATGTGGTAACTGCCGGGCGCGATCAGCGCATGCCCCGGCAACACGCTGTCCCCGTCCTCCGCCTCCTTCACGGAAATACGGCAGAGCTGATTCAACCGGTCGGCAAAGGTTTTCGTAAATCGTTCCGGCATATGCTGCGTCACGATGATCGGCGGCGTGTTCGGCGGAAGCACTTCGAGCACCG
>JBDSKU010000207.1:0-3538 GCA_039916745.1 Nitrospiraceae bacterium | reverse complement strand
ACATGATGTGGTGGTGATCGGTGTGGATAGCTGTACCAAGGTCCTGTACCCAGTGACGAGGTCCCGTACTGGGCAGGTAGGTCGTGTACTGAGAACGGGGATGTAGCCTCTGGAATATCTTGATTGTTTGTTTTGGCGCCCATCCAAGGGCATGGGGTGAGTACAGTGGCGAGGAATTTGAGAGCGGGCCTTGTATCGAAAGAGATAGATCTAATTTCAGTTGAGATACAGTTTTCGAAGATTTGATGAGGTCTCGCTAGTGCAGCATCGATCGCACTCATTTCCTCGTCTGAGCGCTTGGTAATTTGGGTCGTTAATGGACCTGTAGGAAATCACCATTTTAGTTTTCTGGTGAGATCCTTCCCCCAGATCGTCGATTATGATTCCCCTCGTGTCGTAGTGAAAGAAGACTCCTGGCCGAAACTCACGAAATTTCGATGACTCCGTTCACCAGCGGCGCCCCGTACTCCGCCTCACCGGTGACCACCTGAAGGTTTGGCAAGATCTGGGCTGTGCCTGCGTTGTGGGTGTGACCACAATACACTGTCAGACGTCGATCCAGCCGCTGGGCCATCATCTCGCGTAAGACCTCACCTACGGCCTGACAGGCAAAGAACGGAAGCCATTCATCATTGCTTACCTGGCCTTGGTACCAACAGGATTCTTTGAAGGGAGGGACATGGGTCAACAGGATCACCTGCTGATAGCGAACAAGTGCCTGAGGCAACGTCTCACGAAGGTAGTCTGCCGCTTCATCCCCGAGATGCTTCAGCCGCTGTTGCAACACACGAGGAGTGAGCCCTGTCAGCTCTTTGATGAGCACATGGTCATTTAGTCTCACTGGTGACGTGGCGTAGTTTCCATATCGACTATCCCCCCATCCGTCATGTCCCACCACAGCCGTGGATTTTGTCAGCTCCACCACACCGGCATCCGGGAGGTAGCGCAGGAGAGGATGAGTGTGACAGCACTCCCGAACAGCGACTCGCACCTCTTCGATCGACCCATGGTAAAAGTCGTGATTGCCCAGTACGAAATACACGGGGATTGTGAGTGCCTCAGCCATGGCACGAAGATGGCCGATCAGGGCTGGGGCAACAGAAATATCTCCCGTGAGAAAGACGGCATCCGGACGCTGGACTGTAATCGCTGCAAAGAAGTTTGCACACGCAGAGCTGCGTAAGAAATCGAGATGGATATCGGTCAGCCAGACAGCGCGCATAGACGTCAGTGAACCACAGTGCGTTAGGACCGCATCGTACTATGGGAGACCCACTGTTCACTATCCTAGGAGGGGCGTATGAACACTAATCCTCAACAGCCCATCACCATCCAGCGGCAAGTCTTATACGACCAAGTCTGGTCCACACCCATGGCTAGGTTGGCCAAGGAGTATGGGATTTCAGATGTGGCGCTGGCCAAGATCTGTAAGAAGCTACACGTTCCCTACCCCGGGCGAGGCTACTGGCGGAGAAAAGAGACGGGCAAGTCCGTCAAACAACTTTCCCTGCCATCAAATACAGATCCGACCAAACAGGCCGTGACGATTCATCGAACGATCCGGCCAGAGACGGTCGTGCAGTTATCCGAGGACACTGCACAACGAATCAATGCAGAACAGACGGAGGAACAGAAGATCGAAGTGCCTGATCGGCTGACAAATCCCCATCCATTGATCAAAGCTCACTTGGCGGAATGGCGATCCCCCAAAATAGACGACTACGGCGCCATTTGGTCAGGCGATATCAGGCAATTCAATATTCGTGTCAGTCCCCAAAGTCTTCCTCGGGCCTTACGGATCATGGACACCCTCTTCAAAGCACTGGAGGTCCGTGGCTATCAAGTCGGGATTCAGGATGGGTATAAGCGAAGTCTGAGAGTCCGCATCAACGGCGAGGCAATCGAGTTCGGGCTTGAAGAAAAGTTTCAACGCCTCGACAATCCTGACAAGAAGAACCCGCGGCTTCAGTCGTGGCAGCGCCAACGTGACCAGTACAGCCCAACCGGCACCCTTTTCATCAAGATTCTTCAATGGGGGGCCGACGGGCTGCAGAAAACGTGGAGTGATGGAAAGACCGCGAAGCTTGAAACGTGCCTCAATGAATTCATTGTGGGGCTCCTGAAGGTTGCCGAAGCGGTGAAAGCCCGGCGACTAAAACAGGAGCAGGAGGAACAGCTCAGACGTGAAGCCGAGCAAAGGCGTGAGGAAGAAGCACGAAAGCGGCAAGAGGAGCTGGCCAGACGTCAGAGGCTGGAGCAAGAGGCCATCAATTGGGCCAAGGCACAACAGCTTCGGGCTTATCTGGCGGCACTCAACGAGATGCTGATCACTAAACACGGAGAGATTCAGCAGGGAAGCCCAGCAGAGCAATGGCTGGGTTGGGCGCACCAGCATGCCGATCGGCTCGACCCGTTGGTAAACAGCTAGAAATACGGCTCTTTCCAGTCCCTGTACCTCCTAACGGTGGGATGATTTATTGTGGGGAAAGGGGTATTCTCCGACGCGAAACTATGGCAGGACTTGATAAGAAGGCTCTGAGCGAACGCGACATCTGCACTAAATTCATCACGCCTGCGGTAAAACAGGCCGGATGGGATGAGATGTCACAGATTCGGGAGGAAGTCTTCTTCACGAAGGGGCGGATCATCGTCCGAGGTAAACTCGTCACCCGTGGTAAGGCCAAGTTCGCCGACTACATTCTCTACTACAAGCCGAACATTCCCATCGCCCTGATCGAGGCCAAGGACAACAACCATAGCGTCGGCGACGGTATGCAGCAAGGTCTAGAGTACGCGGCGACTCTGGATATTCCCTTCGTCTTCTCATCCAACGATGATGCATTTCTGTTTCATGACCGCGCAGGACAAGGCAAGACAATCAAATCCGAACTTTACCTGGTGAACGGAATCACCAGGATAATGGCAATGTTTTGCTCTTTCCCGAGCCACTCGAAACTGACCACACGAAGCACATAAGGATTTGGATAGCTCTAATCAGTGAGGAGTTGTATGAGCAACGGGACAACCGACAGTGGTGAATCCACGCAGCCTCCGGTCGTTGTCCAGATCATGGCCGACCCGACGGTCAGCTACGCCTCCTACCAGAACAACGTTCCCCTCCTCCGCGGCCTGAGCATCACCAACGTCACCGATGAAGTGCTGCGCGATGTCGAAGTTTCAGTTCGTTGCGAGCCTGAATTTGCGGACGCTGTGCGCCTACAATTCGAGCGATTTGATCCGAGGGAAACGCGGCGTATCGACGCACTGGACTTGAAGTTCCGGCATCAGTATCTCGCGGAGCTGAATGAGGCGGAGCGCGGCCGTGTGGTCGTCCGCGTCAGCTCAGCGGGAGTGGAGCTTGCCTGTACCAATCACCGAGTGGATGTGTTGGCCTACGATCAATGGGCTGGTACCCGTGCTTTGCCCGAGCTACTGGCAGCGTTTTCCCTCCCCAACAATCCTGCTGTCGACCGCCTGATCTTCCAGGCCGGGGAGTTGCTGGCCCAGGCCGGCGACGGTCGTTCGATGAATGGCTACC
>JBDSKU010000206.1:0-6381 GCA_039916745.1 Nitrospiraceae bacterium | reverse complement strand
AAGGCAGAGCCCGAGAGTGCAGGTTAGTACTCTGTGATGCATGATACGCCTCCCTCCTTCGGTTGAGCGTGAACATCCTTCTTGCTTGCACGGTCGCCGGACCGGCCTAGCTGTGCCGTGACGCCAGGCCATCTCTTGTTCCGGTGGCTGATTTTTCCCCAGCCTCCGTAAAGCTTTTTACCTGGCTGCCAGCCTCACGCAAGGATTCTTTTCCCTTCTCGATGAGGTCTTCACCGCGGTCCCTTGCGCTGTCCCACACGTCAGCCCCATGAGTGATGGCTTCATCGAGTCCATCTTTGGCGCGTGTCGCATAGTCGCGAATGAGCCCGCGCATCTGCGAGCCAGACTGCGGGGCAAAGAGGAGCCCAATACCTGCTCCGATCAATGCTCCAGCGAGAAATGCCGACAGGGTTCCTGATTCATGTGTATCCGCTGATTCCATCGTATTACCCCTTTATAGTAGTGAGTTGTTCCATCCACTCGTTCTATTGCCCCGCATGGGTTCTGCTATTGCACCTGAGGTTGACTCACCCCCCTTGTCACTCGTGGAGAAGTCATGTCCGCATGGACTCCTCCTGCTATGTCGTGACCCGTTCGAGACGTGCTGCGGTTACGCAGGATGACTTCATCTATCCACTCGCCGCACTGAATGCACCGTAGCGACGGCAGTTGTCTCTCCATGGAAACGTTAATCTCCTCATCTCGAGTCAAAACCCCTCCGCATCGCTCACAGGGCTTCACGCCAAGAAGTAAGTTTTTCCATCGGAGGTGGGCGGATGTCACTCCGTCCGGTTGCTGTGATCTTCTGACTCTCATCGCCATAATCACCTCTCCTAATCGTATTGATGAGTTGCCCTCTCTCTGGAAACCAGCTATCTAGCGTGAATGTAACAAGTCTGCTTACCTCAGAGGACTGGCAAACACCCCAGGTCCTTGACGGTTTATCCCTAGTCGCTAGTTGAGAGCCGGTGCTCTCACGTCGGCGGGTCGTCGGAGGCGAGCTGGCAGGGTCAGAGTCACGGGGTCCTCACGACGTTCAACACGTTGTCGAGCGTGAGAAGAATTCGCCTGAGGGTCGTTGCGTCCCTTGCGGTCTCCCCAAGAAGTTGCCATGGCCGCATGGTGAAGTAGGGGAATGGTGGTCTTGACCTTTCACGGAAGGTTTCGTACTCTTCGAAATCATTTTTCCTCATCGCAATACCCAATAGCCTAGTCGAATATGGGTCGGCGACAATGATGTGGATGGTCACCCATGATTGATGGCACAGCATTTGGCCTGGGGATTCTCGTTGGCGGTCTCCTCGGTGCGTTGATCGTCGGGTTCTGGATTGCGTCCCGTGTGCGTGCGAGCCTGCAGGCACAGTTGCTGGCCACCGGTGAACGGGCCCAACGGGCTGAGGCCCTGGCGGACGAATTACGCCGACAGGCAGAACAAGATCGTCTTGATCTTGATCATGTCAGACAGGATCTTTCCGAGGCCTCTCGCGCCCGTGCGGTGGCGGAGACCAGGGCGGCTGAAGCGGCGCTCCATCTCAACGAACAAAAGACTCTGTTGGGCCAGGCCCGACAGGAGTTGGCCGAGACGTTCCAAGCCCTCTCCGGCGAAGCCCTCAAACAGAACAACGAAGCCTTTCTCAATCTTGCGCGCAGCTCGTTCGAAACATTGCAGGCCGAGGCCAAAGGCGATCTCGCTCAACGGCAACAGGCGATCGATAGTCTGGTCCAGCCGCTACAAGATTCGTTGCACCGCTACGACGACCAGCTCCGGCAGCTGGAGCAATCCAGGCAAGCGGCCTATGGAGGTCTCGATCAACATCTCAAGCTGTTAGCCGAGTCGCAGGAGCGGCTGCAATCGGAGACCGGCAACCTGGTGAAAGCGCTCCGTGCCCCGGCCGTCCGCGGCCAATGGGGCGAGATCACGCTCAAGCGTGTGGCCGAGTTGTCCGGCATGGTGGCGCATTGCGATTTCTTCGAGCAGGAATCGATTACGGTCGACGGTAGCCGGCTCCGTCCCGACATGGTCGTTCAATTGCCGGGTGGCCGGCAGATCATCGTGGATGCCAAGACGGTGTTGGCAGGCTATCTGGACGCGCATGAAGCGCCGACCGAGGAACAGCGCCTTGAGGGTATGCGCCGTCATGCCGCCCAAGTGCGATCGCGCATGGACGAGTTGAGCGTGAAAGCCTACTGGAATCAATTCGCTCAGGCGCCGGAGTTTGTCGTGTTGTTCCTGCCCGGTGAACAGTTTCTCGGCGCGGCGCTCGAACATGATCCACGGTTGATTGAAGATGGGTTTCTCCGAAGCGTCGTGCTGGCTACTCCCACGACGCTCATGGCACTCTTGCGGGCGGTCGCCTATGGTTGGCGGCAGGAACGCATGACCGAACATGCCGAGGAGGCCGGGCGGTTAGGGAAGGATCTCTACGAGCGGATGGCTGTGCTGACCGAGCATTTGAACGACGTCGGGCAGGCCCTCGGGAAGAGCGTCCTGGCCTACAACAAGGCGGTCGGGTCGCTGGAAACGAGGATCTTGCCGGCCGCTCGCCGGTTCAAGGAGCTTGGCGTATCGTCCGAGAAAGAGATTCCTTTGCTGGACCCTGTGGAACTGGTTTCACGCAAGGCGTTACCCTTTGAGCATGAATGAGGAGTGCCGATGGCAGACGAACAGGGGATGGTCGAAGCTTTTCACCGGAATTTCGATATCGTCGTCAGTCCAGTTCCGACGATTGCCGACGGGCGGACGCGCGAATTACGTATACGGCTCATTCAAGAAGAATTCGACGAGTTGAAAGAGGCGCTCGCCTCTGACGATCTGCCGTCCATTGCGAAGGAGATGGCCGATCTTCTCTACGTCGTCTACGGCACGGCGGTGTCCTATGGCATCGACATGCCTCCGGTCTTTCGAGAAGTCCATCGATCCAACATGAGCAAGGTCGGCGGCTATAAGCGTGAAGATGGGAAATGGGTCAAGCCGGCGACGTACTCGCCCGCCTGCATCGAGCCCATTCTCGCCGAGCAAATGACGGCGCAGGAGGAGGAGGCTCGTTCCGGTTCATGAAAGAGCTGTATTGCCCTATTTGCGGGGGTTCATTCGTTCGCGTAACCTGCCAGGAGGGTATGCTCGAGCGTCTCTTAGGCCGCGTGAATGTGTTTCCGTTTCGCTGTCAACTCTGCACCAATCGTTTTTGTGCCTACCATGCCGGTGCACGGTACAACACTCAGGCGTTCGATCGTCGGCAGTACGCGCGCCTTCCGGCCTCCATCGAGGTGCAGGTGCTCGACAGTAATCAGTCGATGACCAACCGCATTACCGACATTTCGATGGATGGATGCACCTTGCAGATGACGGGATTCTCGAAGGGGGACTTTATCGAATTGCTTTTGAAGCCCACGGTGGAGGACGACGCGATCTATATCGAGACGGCGATGGTCTGTTCCGTTCACCCGTCCTCGACGGGCATCCGCTTCCTGGAGGTCCCACCGGATCATTACCGCCGTCTGGGTCAGGTGGTCCTTGGGCTCTTAGTCGGTCAAGGTCTCGATCCCATGCTCACCCTCTAGCGTCACTCGTTCTGCCCGGCACGTTTATCATTAGATTGTCGATCAAGCGAATCGATCCGATCCGAATTGCACCCAAGATCACCGCAGGATGAGTGACGCTGGTTAGCGGCTCAAGGCTGTCGGGGTCGCAGACGGCCAGGTACTCGACGTGAATGGTCGGTGCCTGCTCGATGGCCTTCCGCATGCTCCGTTCAATCGCCGCTCCATCCTTCATTCCGCCTTCGATGGCCTGTTTGCCTGCTCGGAGTGTTCGAGAGAGCCAGGGCGCGATCACCCGTTCGTCGGCGTTGAGATAGACGTTGCGTGAACTCATGGCCAGCCCATCCGCTTCTCTGACCGTCGGGCGCATTTCGATGTCCACGCCGAGATTGAGGTCCTTCACCAGTTGTCGAACCAGCGCGGCCTGCTGATAGTCCTTTTGGCCGAACAAGGCGAGATGGGGACGGACCATTCCGAAGAGTTTCGTCACCACCGTAGCGACACCGGGAAAGTGATGGGGTCTGGCCTCACCTTCCCATCGACGCGCAATCTCCGGCAGCGTCACGACCGTTTGAAAGCCCTCGGGGTACATTACCTCGGCTGCCGGCTCGAAGCAGACATCCACCCTTTCCTCGCGGCACAGCGCCCGATCCTTGGCAATCGGGCGAGGATAGCGCGTGAGGTCTTCTCGCGGGCCGAACTGCGTCGGGTTCACGAAAATACTCACAACGAGCGCATCGCAACGTCGTCGTGCCGCCCGGATGAGAGCACGGTGGCCGTCATGCAACGCGCCCATCGTGGGAACGAATCCGATGATGACGCCTTCCCGGCGCAATCGTTCGCTCCAGGATGTCATGGCGCGGATGGTGCGAATAATGTTCATGCGTCGTGATACGGGCTGCACGCAGGGCGTGAGCCATAACGGGTCGAGGGCTGGGGAAACAAGAGGCGGACTTCAGGCTGTTTCTCCGCCTCGGCAAGCAATTGGCTGATGGTGCGTTGGCGTACCGGATGGATGAACAGCGGGTCGAGTTCGCTTAAGGGCATGAGGACAAACCGGCGATGGTGCATGCGAGGATGCGGCACCACGAGATCCGGCTCATCGATCGTCTGTTGTCCGTAGAACAGGATATCCAGATCGATCGTTCTGGGGCCGGATCGATGGTCCTCGTCCCGTCCCAGCGCACGTTCGATTTCCCGGAGGATGTCGAGCAGGCTTTTCGGCGCGATATCCGTTTCAATCTGGACCACGCCGTTTAAGAACCATCCCTCTCCCGGCTGGGCATGATCGTTCACGGGCTCCGTCTCGTAGAGCATCGACACGCCGAGGAGCTGTGAGTGAGGCAAGAGGCCCAGCAGGGTGACGGCCCGATCGCAGAAATCGAGCCGATCGCCGACATTCGAGCCGAACCCGATGAAGACGGTTTCTCTTCCCACTTTCTCTTCCCCCTGAGATGACCGCGACGCGCGATGGGCAGAGACATTGAGGTGAGGGGCGACTGCGCGCGTCGAACGAGCACATTCTGATCGTGCGCGTTCCGCGAGCAAGCCACTTGCCTCAATGTCTCTGCTCCAGTCTAGAATCCAGCCTTTCGTATCCGTTCCACCGCTTCTGCCAGTCGTTCTTTCGTCGTGCAGACGGTCATCCTGATATAGCCTTCGCCCGGCGCGCCGAAGCCGTTGCCCGGTGTCGTCACGATCCCGGCCTTCTCCAGCAAATGAGCCGTAAAGGAGGCGGAGGTGTATCCCTTCGGCACCGTGACCCAGATATAAAACGCGGCCGGTGGTGGATCGACTTCGAGGCCCAGACTCTTCAGCCCAGGCACTAAGGTGTCACGCCGCTCCTGATAGATCTTGCGTAGGCCGTCCGTGACAGAATCATCCAGTCCCAGCGCCGTGATTCCTGCGGCCTGCACCGCTTCGAACACGCCGGAGTCCAGCTGGCTCTTGACCTTGCCGAGGCCTGCCAAGACGTCTTTATTGCCGACCACGAAGCCGATGCGCCAGCCCGTCATGTTGTAGGTCTTGGAGAGTGAATGGAACTCTACGACGACGTCCTTGGCTCCATCGATTTCCATGAAGCTGACAGGAGGTTTGCCGTCGTAATAAATTTCCGAGTAGGCCGCATCGTGGCAGACGATCACCTGGTTTTTCTGGGCAAACTCCACCACTCGCTTGAAGTAGTCCTTACTCATAATGACCGAGGTCGGGTTGTTCGGAGAATTCAGCCACATCAGCTTAGCTTTTTTCGCCACATCCTTGGGGATCGCGTTCAAGTCAGGTAAGAAACCGCTGGCCTTCGTCAGCGGCATGAGGTGCGAGACGCCGCCGCAGAAGCTGGTCCCGACCGGATAGACCGGATAGCCTGGGCTCGGGACGAGGACGATATCGCCCGGATCGACAAACGCCAAGTGAATGTGCCCGATTCCTTCCTTCGAGCCGATCAGCGTCAGCACTTCGTCGGCAGGGTTCAGCGTCACGTTGAACCGGCGCTTGTACCAATCAGCCACCGCCGTACGAAATGACAGCATGCCTTCATACGAAGGATATTGATGATGCTTGGGGTTCTTCGCCGCCAGCGCGAGGCTTTCGATAATCGGAGCCGGTGTCGGCAAGTCCGGATCACCGATACCGAGGTTGATGATATCGACGCCCTTGGCAATCGCCGCCTGCTTCATCTTGTCGATGGCGGCGAACAGATAGGGAGGAAGTGTTTTAATTCTGGTTGCGACTTCAATTGGAAAACCGGCCATGATGCAGAATGCTCCTTTCGTGGACATAGCGTGTAGCCGTCAGCGATCAGCTTTCAGCCAATACCTGATTGCTGAAGGCTGACTGCTG
>JBDSKU010000205.1:0-7712 GCA_039916745.1 Nitrospiraceae bacterium | reverse complement strand
CAGCCCACTTTAATGATGGGAGATCCTTCGCATCGATTTTGACCACAGCCAAGTCCGTCTTCGGGTCAGTCCCCACGACTTTGGCGGTGAATTCACGTCGATCGCTGAGCGTGACGGTAATCTGCGTGGCGCCTTCGACGACGTGATTGTTCGTGACAATAAATCCGTTCGAATCAAAAATGACGCCGGATCCTGCGCTTTGATCAGGACGTCCGGGCCCTCCACCCGGAGGCATCGGCGGAGGAGTTGGGAGTTCGCCTTCTGGCGCTTCCTCACCAGGGGGTCCACCAAATGGGCCTGGCGGCAACGGCGATTTCCGACCTCGCCCCCTGCCTTCTCCTCCTCCAGTCACCGCAATATTCACCACTGCCGGAGTCACCTTCTTGACGATCTCTGAAAATCCCTGTGTCAGCCCAGCTGGAACCCCGGCGGCAAAGGCTGTCGGTTCATTCGGCAGGACAGTAAACGCGAAGGTGCTGGCAACCAGACCAATACCTGCGACAAGACCCAGAACATCCCTTCCCTTACTCCGCATGACCATAACAGCGTTCCTCCAGAGGGTTAACCGACGCGACCGCAGCAACTGAACGGCCCATTGTACACTATCCGTTCCGAGGGCTTCAAAGACTAATAGTCCCCTTCGGACTCTCCAGAAATAGAGCCCGAAAGGGACAAGCGTCCTACCCCCAGGACGATCGAAGCGCTCTACGAACTGGCTCTCCGAGCCGCTGACTCAGACTCCAGCACCCCGAGCCACGAGTTCTGGAGCCTCAATACCAGCCGCTTCGCTGCCTGCTCGAAGGACACGACACGGAGGGTATTTGGAGCGCCCTCGTATGTCGGGGGCCAGATACGACGCTGATCCTGAGGGCGCAGATAGATGGCTGGATACCATTGATTGATCCCCGGTGCGCTTGGACGGTCCAGCGTAGCCCAGCCTCGGCCTTCGGCCTGTATCAACGCCTGGTTGTGTTTCAAGTCCAGCAGGACAAACTCCAATAACGACCAGTTATCTCGACGAAACCCAGGCTGCGCATGAGTCGCCCACCCAAGGAACAGCGTGACGGGATATTCCTGCTCGGTACTCGAAACCACTACGACTGCCAGATAGTCGAGTCCACGTTGCCGACCCAGCTCTGCGAACTGGGCCCAATCGCCATGAGATTGCGGTTTGATATGCTTGCCAGGAATAATCTCTTTCATGACCACAGGAATCGCATGACTGAGGTCTTGCTGCAGGCTCTCCGTCAGACGAGTCAGCGCTTCTTCCGGCAGATTCGGAGCCGCACCAGGATCTGCGGTATCCGACACTACGACTAGCCCGGCTTGCAACGGTCGCTGGTCGATCTTTGCCAAAGCATCGGCGCCGGCCGGGCGCTCTGCCGATACATAGTCCCCGATCCGTGCCGGCGGAACAGCGGACGCACAGGATACGACGAATACGGCACTGATGATGAGACTGAATTGTGCAAGCAGATTGCGCATCGCCCACCTCCTGGCTGTGAGAGGCTCGCCTGTCGACTCACTCTACACCTGTATACGTTCGCTCCCCAGCAATAGCTCTGTCAAGTCCGAGCCATCCACTTGCAATCCTGCCTGTGGCTCGGCTACCGTATTTCTTTATTTCCTTTACCGCTCGTCCGGGGACGCCGCAGCTCATCCCAACAAGGCTGGTTCCTGTGTCATGTCGAAACGACTCCGGCTCTATCGAGTGGTCGATTATTATTCCAGCCCATAACGAAGCGGCTCGCATCCTTCCCTATCTTCGAAGCATCACCTCGTACATGCAAGACCGAGGAAGGCCCTACGAAATCCTCGTGGTTGACGACGGCAGTACCGATACCACAGCCACTCTGGTAGAGACCGCGGCCTCTTCCCTCCCACACATTCAGTTAATCCGGGCCCCGCAACGACAAGGAAAAGGGGCCGCCGTGCGACGAGGGATGCAAGCCGCGACCGGGCAGCTCCAACTGTTTGCCGATGCAGATGGGGCTACGCCGATTCAGGAACTCGCCCGGCTCGAACAGGCCCTCGCGAGCGGCGCAGACCTGGCTATCGGATCACGCGCACTGGCTTCCCGATTGCCACACTATGCCGTCCAGGCCCGCTTCTCTCGAACTCTTTTCGGCAACCTGTTCAATTTCATCGTACGACAATGCGGGCTCAAAGGGATCACCGATACGCAATGTGGATTCAAACTGTTTCGCCGGCCGGTGGCCATCGACCTCTTTGGTGTCTCCTCCATCGATGGCTATGGCTTCGATCTCGAACTGCTCTACGTGGCGCAACAACGCGGATACCGCATCGCAGAAATTCCAGTGAATTGGTCCGATCAGCCAGGCTCGAAAGTCCGCGTCCTCAGAGACGGCCTCGCCATGCTACGTGAATTGGCTGTAATCAGACGGAATTGGGCCAAGGGCTCCTATTCCTCTCAGGCGCAGAATTTCCATTCAGCAACAGTCGGCCACCTCGAACTCCCCCCTCAATAAGAAGAATTGTTCTCCCTCACATCACTTGGAGATCTGCACGTAAATCGAGACTTTTCCATCTTGATATTCCCGTAGCCATGTCGGCTCGCCTGCAAGTGCCTCGTCCAACAGACTCTTCTTCCTCACGATCGCCCAATCGACCGAGTAGGCGGTCAGGACTGAGAGCCTCGGAGGGTCGGTCAGGCTCAGAGCCACGTAATCTTGGAAAATCAAGCGATCCCCGCTTCGCCAGGCCGGCATACGCCCATCGATAAAGACTTTCTCTTCCGGCAACCACCAGAGGAGAAACCCTCCGTAGGCATAGTCGTTATAGAGCCGCTGCCCCAGCCGATCCCGATGCTCGCGAACCCACTGCACGGCCTCAATCGGATAGGACGTGCCCTTGAAATACTCGGCAGGTTCTAGCCCGGACTGCACCACCCGCTGAAGATGGTCTGGCCCCAACCAGGCCATAAATATCCCTCCGGCAAACGTTCCCGCCAGCACCCATCCCCTGGCACGAACAGAGTCCGAACTGAGCCAGCCTGTACATTTACCAAACCCTTCGGCCAACAACTCGGCACAAAGAGGGAGACTGACTAAGAGAAAAAACGGAATGTTTCGCATATGGCGCAGCGAGAGAAAGAAGAACACCGTCCAGACGGCCCATCGCACCGGCTCAATACGCCGATACCAGGCCGCCACCGCCAGCCCCAATCCAGCCAGATACAACGCGTAGCTGCGGCCAGCCACTGTGCTCAAGGACAGTGGCTGCCATTCCTGTAAGTTATCGAGCATGAATTGATTCGACAGGGAATCAATAATCTCTCCGTATAATCTCCATCCATAGGGGTTCACCAAAGTAATCAAAGCCGCGACCCCAGCAGACGCTAGCAGCCGTCCGATCATAGGCCAGGCGAGAGGCGCTTCATCGAGACGACAGACCAAACCTGGCGCCCATAATAATATCCCCTTCACCACTACCGAACAGGCCACCACGAGCCCCAGCAGAAACAGCCCGGCGGTAAACCCTCCGTGCAGATTGGCCCAGAGCAGAAACAACGGCGGAATCAGCCATAGGAGACGGGTTCCTCCGTTCCGACTTCGCTGAAGAATCACCAGCAAGACCGCGAGGCCCAACAAGGTGACCATTTGGGTTCTCGCTCCGAGATATGGCAAGGCCACCCACAAAGACAGGACACAGGCGAGCAGTCGAGCGGTTCTGTTGCACGGGACAGAACAACTCGCAACCAGCCACGCTCCGGCCGTCACCGCGCCAAAGAAGAAAATCACCCCCGAGGCGCCGAACATCTGATAGAAGGCCCCGACGATCAGATCGGTCAGCCACGCATGTTCAACCCAAGGCCAATCGGGCATGGTATGGGAGTAGGGGTCCAATGTCGGCAGTGTTCCGCCATGCCACAAGAGATCGAGACCGGTCCGCAGATGCCACCCGAAATCCGGCTCTGTCAGAGGCTGCAGCGTGAAGTTCAGAATGATGAGCAGGAGAATGGCATCGAAAGCTGGGAACCGACAGTGCGGGGCAACGGGTTCCTTCACCTCACCTCTCACGTTTCACGCCTGACAATCGGAGGGCGACCGACCAATAAGTTACCCAACACCAGCCACTCCACTTCCGTGCGAAGGAAGCAATCGACCGCCTCCTCCGGAGTGCAAACGATGGGTTCATTGACGTTAAACGAGGTATTCAGGAGTATAGGGATTCCCGTCTGCCGACCAAACGCTTCCAGGAGCAAACGATAGCGCGGATTGGACGTCGCATCCACCGTTTGAACCCGCGCCGACCCATCGACATGGACGACGGCAGGGATCAGGCCTTTTGCCGATGGGAGGACCGGAACCGTCAATAACATGAAGGGGGAGGGCGACGGCAAATCGAAATACTCCGAGGCCTTCTCTTCAAGGACCGACGGAGCAAACGGACGAAAGGGCTCCCGGAGCTTCACCTTGGCATTGATCAACTCCCGCATATCCTCGCGGCGGGGATCGGCCAGCAAACTGCGATTGCCCAACCCGCGCGGCCCCCATTCCATCCGACCTTGGAACCAACAGACGAGCCGGCCATTCGCCAGCTCACCCGCCATCTTCTCGCAGAGTTGATCATCGGGAAGACGTTCGGCTGACAACCCGGCCTGTTCGAGCGCAGCCAGACATTCCTGCTCGGTGAACTCCGGTCCCCAGGAAGCCGATCGCATGACCATGCGCTCGGTCAACGCTCCGCGCCGGTGAGTCAGCCACAGAGCCGCTCCCATGGCCGCCCCGGAATCCCCCGCCGCCGAAGGGATATAGATCTCGCGGAATCCAGCCTCCCGCCACAAGCGACTGTTGGCGACGCAATTATAGGCCACGCCTCCGGCGAGGCAGAGCCGATCGAGACCGGTCAGGCGCTGCAGATGGCGGGCAAGATGGAGCACCGTCTCTTCCAGAACCATCTGTGCACTGGCTGCCACATCTCGATGCCGTTGCGTGACCTCGTCCTCTGGCTGCCGATTGGGCCCCAACAGTCGAAGGATGACGGGAGAAAACATCCGCTGCCGGGCCAGGTGAAAATCGAAGATCTTTGTATTCAACTCAAACCCGCCATCGGGGAAAATACGGAGGACTTGTTCCCGGAGAGCCGCTGCGAATCGGGGCTCGCCGTACGCCGCCAAGCCCATCACAATGTATTCATCGTGATCCGGCTTGAATCCCAGATACGCGGTGATGGCCGCGTAGAACTGTCCGGCCGAATGGGGAAGGGGTACCCGTTGTAATACCCGAATGTCTGGGCCATCGGCCCGCGCCAGCATGGTGGTATGGGCTTCCGACGCCCCGTCCACGATGAGCACGGCCGCGCGGTCAAACGGCGACACCAGCACCGTACTGGCTGCGTGACAAAGATGATGATCCAGGAAGACGGGTTCGGGACAGGCGGTTCCGTCAATCCGTCGAGTAAGAAGGCTTCGAAGGAAGACGAGTTCTTTCCACTCCTGGGCCACTCGCTCTGCGCTCCTCTTGCCCTTCACCCAACAGAGTTGCGGCGACCGCAGCATGGCCCCAAGGGCTAAGGCTCCCCTCCGACCGACTTGCCAATACTTCCACGGCACTGCTACCGCATCGACATCACACAGCCGCACACCAGCCGCACGGAGACAATAGCGAATCGCCTGCACCGGCAGCGCCGTGACATGTTTCACCCGTACGAACCGTTCTTCTTCTGCCGCGGCAATGACTCGGCCATTCTCGACTAGCGCCGCCGCGGCATCCCGCATGTTCGAGAGCCCAAGTATCAGCATCGATGCATCGACCTTCCCCCTATCAGGAGTGCAGAATAACTGAGCGCTCACAGGCTCGCAAGACGCACGTGCGCCCTGTTGCATTCAGCCTGACATTTCGGTACGGTGCAGGTCTTGAATTCCAGCAACCACATCCGTCACAGCAGGCATACGCTCCAATCCATGGTCATCGGACAAGACCACCCGCCTCCATCTCGACGACTCACGAGGCAATGGGCCGTTCTCTTGTGTCTTCTCATGACCGTGGGTGGGCTATGGGGATGTGAGAAACTGACGGCAGGGTTTCGTCGAACCCCGTTACCGGACATGGGTCCGCGTCTCGCAAACTCTGTCAAGCTGACCTTCGATCCCTCTCTTACCAACCTCAAGATGCACTATACGGATGGGTGCAATAGCCCGCATGAGCTCAACGTGGGAGAGGAAACGGAATCCATCTTAATCGACGCAGCGGCCCAAAACTTTACGGCCGTCACCGTCACCGGGGGAGTGGCCGCGCCGACTCCACCCGACACCGAAATCCTGGTCACACTCCAACGCTCAGGCCTTAAACTCTGGGCGGACAGTCTCTACGACCGCGTGCCAGCCGACATGGTTCTCGAAGCACTCTTAACCTTTAAAAATGCTGCGGGAAAAGAGCTGAACCAGCAGACCGTTTCGGTCACACACAATCAGCGCCTCATTCTGGAACCGACCCAACGCCGTTGCGACTACGGCAACATGGGGGAATTCGTACACGACGCCGGGGTCGCCCTCGCGACGCAATTCATTCGAGCAGCCAGGACTCAATTGGCCGGGACTGGTGGCCAGGCGCCCGCCACAGCGGCAGCCTCACCGACCAGACCAGCTCCACCAACAGCGACGCTACCAACCAGCGGCATTCCTTCGACACTCTCGTTTAAGGCCACCGTACTGGACGAGAACAGCAATTTAGTCTTTGAAGGAGGCGAACGTATTCGGGTTCGCATCGATCTCGTAAACGGAGGAGAGACGGAACTTCAGGGTGTCACGGCGACCTTAACGGGAACCGCCTCGTTGCTCGCCCAATTTCCGACCACCACGCTGGCGGTCGGACGACTTCAACCGGGTCAATCCCGCTCGATCGAATTCGTGGCAACGTTGTCTCAAGCCGTCCAACAGCAGAAGGCCGAGCTCCAGGTGGCAGTGTCTGAATCAGGGGCCAGAACTCAACCGCCGCTTCAAACCCTGACCCTGTCGATCCAACCCACTGGCATCAAAGCCGACGACGTCGATCAGATCCCTGCTGTAACCGCCGGATTTCGTCAGCCCCACACCTACTTACTCGCAATTGGAGTCGGATCCTATCGAGACCAGCAAGTCCCCTCCCGCAAGTTTGCCTCCTTAGATGCCGAGATGGTTTCGAACTATTTTCAGTCCCTCGGCGGCTTACCGGCCTCCAATGTTCGGCTGTTACAAGATTGGAAGGCGCTCCGTCCGGATATCGACGAAGCCCTGTTGGATTGGCTGCCGCCTCACATGAATAAGGACGCGGTCGTCCTCGTCTACTTCGCCGGCCTGGCCTCGGTCTCTGCGACGGGAGAAACGTTCCTGGTGCCATACGATGGGACCGCCACAAGCACTTCACGAGCCTACCCACTCAAAGATTTGGAGGCAGCGCTCTCTCGCCTCAAAGCGAAGCACACCGTGTTTCTATTCGATGGGATTGTATCGCGCATGGAGCCGGACAGCCGAACCAAGCCCGTCCTCCCCCAGTGGAATCCCACGGGAAGTTCGACGCTTCATGTCATCGGAACCAGCGGGATCGGGCGTGGCTTAGAAGACGATGAGCATCGGCACGGGCTGTTCACCTACTATCTGCTGCGGGCACTGCGTGGCGAGGCCGATACAAATCGAGATGGTGACGTGACGTTCGGCGAAACGGTGGCCTATCTCAGTCAGAAAGTATTGTGGGCCTCCAAGACCCACATGA
>JBDSKU010000204.1:0-3661 GCA_039916745.1 Nitrospiraceae bacterium | reverse complement strand
TGGGGTGTAATTGTGAGTGGACTAGGGAACAGCCCAGCCCTGCATCCGTAATCGGCATGCTATATCCAAAGCTCAACAGTGGTAGGGAATTACAATAATCTTTTTGTCACCTGTACTGGAGGTCATGTATGTCCACAAAATCTCAGGAAGTCGGCGCGTCATTCATAACCGATATGCTTCGGGACGACCACAAGAAAGTAAAGGGTCTCTTCGAGGAATTCGAGCAGGCCGAAGATGCGAAAACTAAGCAGCGGATCGTGGAGACGGCGTTAGCCGAGCTTGACGTGCATGCCAAGCTGGAGGAAGAACTTATCTATCCGGCGATTCGGCCAGAAATCGATGACGATGATTTAATGGATGAGGCCCTGGAAGAGCATCATGTCGTGCATGGCCTCATCGGAGAACTAAAAAAGATGAAGCCGAGCGACGACCGCTACGATGCCAAGTTCACCGTGCTGGCGGAGAACGTCAAACATCATATTAAGGAAGAAGAGTCGGACATGTTTCCGAAAGCCGAGGACTGCGACATCGATTGGGAAGCCCTCTCTTCTCAAGTGGAGAAGCGGAAGGAGCAGCTTCTGTCCAAGGCCGGCGCGACCTCCAAAACCGGTCAGGACAAAGGCTCTAAGAAGAAGTAGGGACAGGCGTTTGACTATCGCGTATTACGGGGAAGCCTCGAACCAAGAAATGGTTCCGGGCTTCCCCGACTGCTCTGGGGGGTCTCGTGAACATCCCTTCAGCAAGAAGTCGACGCCGCTGAATTTGTGAAAGAAGCCTACAAACATTGCAGCACTATCGCGACCACCAGCGCGGGGCCGATTCTTGCGAGTGGCATCCAAGGTCATCAACGCGATGGCCCAACATCGCCATTGGGAGCGGGAGTTGAAGGCTCAACTGGCCTGAACGATGGCTGATGTACAGGGGAAATTCTCTGTGTCCGTACCATGATGTCGAGGAGGATGACCGATGGCCACAATTTCCTGTTTTGACGACAACCGTTTGTCAGGACGGCGCGGCTATGGAAAGCCAGGCGAGGCCTGATCCTTTTAGTAGGGGCGGTGCTGGTCACCGGGCTTTCTGGGTGCCTGAGTTTTGGAGCCAGCAACGACGTCGACACGCTTGCGTCCAGGAGGGCTGCGGAAACAGCGATTTACCGGGAAGTGGCGGAAATGGCGAAGCTGTATCGACTCTGTCTTCAGAAGAACGAGGATAGCCCGGTGAAGGCTAGAGAGAACTGCGGCCTATACAAAGATGCCATTCGGGACCTGGCTCCGGACAATATGAGAACGATTGTCGCTGAGGTACTGGATCGGCTGCGAGACAAGGGTCAGAAGCCGGCCAATCGTCGCGACGAGCCATAGCCGGATAGATCAGGGTGGCGGCGGGAGCTTGACCTGTACTCATGTATCGCCGGTAAGAAAGGGCAAGCGGAGGTCGCAAAGGATGGTGTGAGTGGATGAATCAGAAACGGCGAGACCCGGCTCGATGTCCGGAACAGAGGGAGGTCCAGTATGCCCTTTGCCTGAACCCTTACGAGGGTGATTCTCTGTGTGCGACAGCAAAAAAACGTAGACCTGTTTTACCAACTTTGAGGGAAGGATAACACGATGAAACCGATGCATGTCTTGTCAGCAGCCGTGTTAACAGCCGGGCTTATCTCTGTTTCAGGCTATGCCGTCTCCTCGGTTCATGCCGATGGCGGGTCGACATCTGATGTACTGCTCGTCGCGGAGGGCCCCAGCGGGAGCGGTGGAAAGGGCAGCAGTTCGGGAAGTGGAATGGGCACTGGAAGCCCCGGCTCAGGAAGCCAGGGCACCGTATCCCCGGGGACAGGAATGGGCAGTGGAAACTTCAGTTCCGGAATGGGTGGGAATCAGGGCATGCCAGGTGGAATAGGTAGTGGAAGTTCTGGCTCAGGAATGAGTACCGGAGAAATTGGGAGCAAGGGTTCGATCGGCGGAAAGAGCGGATCGAGTTCCGGAGGGATAGGCTCTTCCGGGTCTTCGAGCGGGAGCGGGGCATCCGGAATGGGTGGGAGCGGAACTGGTCAGACCGGTGGTTCCGGAAGCGGAGGCAAGTAGCGAGAATCCCTGAGGGCTTGGCTCAGTGATAGGCTGCGCTGAGCCCTCGCGTGGTTCGTCCGATCCGTGACAGATCTTCTGCCCATCTTTGCCGCATTCATCTAATACGGGCCCTCGGTGAGATGTGCGATCAACTTCTAACCGGCGCGACGGCCTCTTGTTGCATCTTGGGCGCACCATGACATTCTCGGCGAGGCCGTAGTGTGTGATCACACTGAAGGGGACTTGTTCGCCTTGCTGCGAATCTCCCACAGCAACTTTCTCAACATGAGCTATTGTGAACAGCCGGCCATCGATCGTTGCATCATACTGCTAATCGCACGTGCCGTCCGACTAAGACCGACATCGATTGGGGGCTTGAGGCGGCAATGAGATGGACTCGTCGCTGCGAGGAAGATTCTCCCACTCTATTTCAGATCCCAGGAGAGATTAAATCATGAGACAACACATTCTCGTAGTCGATGCTGATGTGGCCTTCCTGAGCATGCTGCAGATGCGCCTTAAGAGTACCGGATACACCGTGGATACGGCCGAGACTGGCTGGGACGGTCTAACCAAGCTTGAGCATGCGAACTATGACGTGGTGCTGCTCGATTATATGATGCCGCGATTCACCGGGTTGACGGTCTTGCAGCACATTCAAAAGCGTCATCCGTCAGTCCCGGTGGTCATGATGACAGGGCATGCAGGCTGCCAGATGGCGGCTCAGTTGCTTACGGCAGGAGCGCGGGCCTGTTTGGTCAAACCCCTGGGTCCTGTGGAATTGGACCGGGCTCTGCTGGGCTGCGTTAGAACGGCCGCGAGCGAGCGCTCATATCAGGGTCTACCCCTGTCGCCGGGCGTACTGCGATCCACTAAGGACATGAGAGCAGTGCCCTCGCATATCGACCATGATGTGCGAATGCGATAGCGCCAGGCGGAAGCGCGATGGATAAATTGACATCGTCGAGCGCGAAGAGCGCCAAGGGGGACCCATGAAAGCGTTGGTGTATTACGGCCCCAGAGACGTCAGCGTGAAGGAAGTGCTCGATGCGAAGATCGAGCATCCGATGGATGTCCTGGTCAAAATCACCACGACGAACATTTGCGGCTCCGATCTGCATATGTATGAAGGACGCACGAACGTCGAGAGTGGAAAAGTTCTCGGGCACGAGAACCTCGGCGAGGTGGTCGAAGTGGGCGCGGCGGTGGCGCGCATACAAGTGGGCGACATGGTTGCCTGCCCTTCAACGTCAGTTGTGGGTTTTGCAAGAACTGCGACCGTGGTCTCACCGGGTTCTGCCTCACGCTGAATCCCGGCACGGCCGGGGCCGCCTATGGCTATGTCGGCATGGGACCATTCAACGGCGGACAGGCCGAATACCAGCGCGTGCCCTCCGGGGACTTCAATTGCCTCACAATTGTTACTGAAGGAAGCGTCGGATGCCTACAAAGATTTCGATGCGCGTGAGAATGGGTGGACGAAGGTGTTGCTCAAGTCGGCGGCGTGAAACGAACTTATGAGGACACCAACAGTAATAAATCCTAAATTTTTCTTGATGGAAAGGAGAGATGAACATGATGAAAGAAGAGGCGAGTCC
>JBDSKU010000203.1:0-6322 GCA_039916745.1 Nitrospiraceae bacterium | reverse complement strand
CACCCCGTCTCGTTCCCGCCATGGCGGTCATCCTCCAGCCGCTCCTCGCTCCACGCGCGGCCGGAGTTGCCTACTCCCGGCATCCCATCTCGGGCCGGACCGACCAGATCATGATCAATGCCGTATTCGGACTGGCCGAACCGCTGGTGAGCGGCCTGACGAGGCCAGATCAGTACGTCGTGGAGATCGGGAAAGACCAGGCTTCCCTGACAGTGATCCAGCAAGACATTGTCGAGAAAACGAAGGTCAGGCTCGCCATGCCGTGGGGTCTTACGGATCAGCCTGTACCCGAACGGGATCAGAGAAGATCCGTGCTGCAAGAGCGTGAAGTTCTCGCCCTGGCGAGGCTGGCGAAAAAGGTGGAGTGCGCGGTCGGGACACCCGTGGATGTCGAGTGGGTGGACGATGCGCAAGGACTCTGGCTCTTGCAGGCCAGGCCGGTTCCCGCACGAGACGCGTGGCAAGACTCCGCGCCGATTGTCTGGTCTCGGGCAAACTTCAAGGAAACGCTGCCAGAATTGCCGAGCCCCCTCGGCCTCTCGCTCCTGGATGGGTTTATGGAGACCCACATCGTACGCTGCTACCGCAAGTTGGGATGCCGCATCCCGCCTGGATCTTCGTCGGTCAGAGTGATCCGGGGACGTCCGTTCATCAACGTGACCCTGTTTCAGTCCGTCATGGCCCAACTGGGAGGAGACCCGACCCTCCTTGCCGAGCAGATGGGCGGCGGATCGGCTCCCACCCCGCGCACGACGACACGGCTTCCTTGGTGGAGGGTCGCCATTTTCATGGAATGGAAGATCCGGCATGCTGCCAGGCGAGCCCCCACATGGTTTCAGGAGATGCGACAGCTGGGGGCACGCTGCAAGGACGCACCAATACGAGAGCTCACGGCGGCCGAGCTATCGGCCTGGGAAGAAGAATTGAGTCAACACCTTCTCATGAATGGAGATTTGACTTTCGCGATCTTCACCGGCGTGTCGCAGGGGTTCTATGTGATGAAACTGCTCCTCGAACGGCGACTGGGAGCCGCATGGAAGTCGCTCCTGAACCAGACGTTGCAGGGAGTCGGGACGATCATCAGCGCCAAACAAATTCTCCTGTTAACGGAGCTGGCGGAAGCGGCCGGACGTGAGCCGGTGGTTCGGAATTTTCTGCTGGCAGAGCCTTGGATGCCCGAGCCGTTCCGCGCCACATTGGCCGGTACGCAGTTTCTTCGGTCCTTCGAGGCCTATCTATTGGAATACGGACACCGGGCGGTCGGCGAGTCCGACATCATGTCGCCGCGCTTCGCGGAAGTTCCCGAGTATGTTCTTGGAATCATCAGAGGACATCTGATGGCCCCTCCGACCAGACCTGTAGAGGAAATTCTCCGTGGGCAAGAGTCCGCCAGACAGGAGGCACTGCGGCGGCTCCGCGCCGGATTCGGCTGGCGCCGGCATGAATGGGCGATGTGGAGTTGGTGGCACCGGCGGCTCTGTCGTTATCTGGAGTTACGGGAGGCCAACCGGCATGCCCTGATGCAGTTCATCGCCGCTGCCAGATTCATCGCAATGAGCGTCGGAGGAACATTGGCGGCACGTGGCCTCTTACAATCAAGAGACGATATTTTCTTTTTGAGATTGAATGAGATCAAGGCTGCCACATCCGGCTCAGCAAACGACTGGAAGGGCCTGGTGGACAGGCGTCGCAAGGAGTGGGCGCGTCATGCCACACAAGACGTTCCGGATACAGTCATCGGAGACGATGAACGAGCGGTCGACAACATCGTCAACGCGGATGGTTCGCTCCGAGGTCTCCCTATCAGCGCCGGCTATGCCGAAGGACCTGTTTGTCTGGTGCGGGCTCCTGACGATCTAAAAAAAGTAAAGCGGGGAGATATCTTGGTGGCAGCGGTGATCGATCCCGGCATCGCGCCGCTCATGGGGCTTGTCGCCGGGCTCATCGTGGAAATGGGCGGCACATTATCCCACGGAGCGATCATCGCCCGCGAATACGGCCTCCCTGCCATCGCCAATGTCCTCGGAGTCACACACCTCCTGAAGGACGGCGAACGCCTCGCCTTGGATGCGACGACGGGAATGATCACGCGCCTCAAGCCATAAGTGAGACTCACTGAGTTCATCGGAGGTTTCACCTGGAACTGATTTACCTCAAGCTGCTGGTCTTGATCATCGTGGCAAATTTGGCGCCCATCATCGGGCAACGGCTGTTACGAAACCGCTTTGCTTCTCCCTTGGATGGCGGATCACATTTTCTGGATGGACGCCCCCTCTTGGGGCCTTCAAAAACCTGGCGAGGCTTCTTTTTTTCGATCCCGATCACGATCGCCTGCGCATGGATCGAAGGCCTTGATCCAACGACAGGGCTGGTGTTTTCTCTCGGAGCGTTGCTGGGTGATAGTCTGACGAGCTTCCTCAAGCGACGAGTTGGACTGGCCTCGGGAGGCCATGCTCCGGGTCTCGACCAGGTCCTTGAAAGTCTGCTCCCCCTCCTCATGGTGCAGCAGAAGCTGGATCTGACGCTATCCGGCATCCTCAGCCTCATCTTGACCTTCATCATTCTCGACCTCATCTTTTGGCGTTATTACGCGCACCCGCATCCTTCATAACCCCTCCTGCCACAACGACAAACACTCTGGCAACGAGCCCCCACGGGCCACCTCAGTATTCCGTCCTAAGTGGCCTCGGTATCGATTTTCAAAACTGTACAATTGTGACCAGACGCCCCTCTGCCTTGAAGGCACACTGCGGCTGACACTCCCTATCTATCTGAGAGCAGAAAGAGGCATGAGCATGACCTGTCGAGTAGCCCGGTTGCTCCAAGACTCTCCCCGCATTGGCCTGATTTGCTGCAGTGAATGCGGTTCATCGGATGTAGAGGCATGTCGCACCTTGAACAATCTGGGGCCGCATCTGTGCCAGACCTGTACTCAATCCCTGGTCGAATACGAGCGTAGGAGCAACCTGTCGCCTGAGGAGGCGGCATATCTGGACATATGCATTGAGCGGGGCACAAGCGCGGAGACGGCACAACCTGAAACCGGAGGAGAACGCTATGACACGGAAAGCCAAGAAGCGACTCGATACGATCGCCTTTTCTGGTGCGGTGTTGGCACTAAGCAGTTTTCTGGCCTGGTTCATCGCCACATTGCCTAGTCACCCATAGGAGGTGGCTGAAGTTCTGGACATCGTGGGCTCCAGAGATTCGGCGAACGCCTTTTCCGCCTCACGAATAATTAAGGCGGCGGAGGAAACCCGGGGGGGAGCGTCTCATCACGAAGCCATAAAGACAGTACTTAGGAGGACCTATGCTCTGCCAACGCTGCAGTGGACTGCTTGTCCGCGAAACCTTCGACGACCTGAGAGTGGAAACTGGCCGCATGTGCATGGGCACACGATGCATTAATTGCGGGTTTACCGGGGACGCGGTCGTGCGTGAAAACCGCCTCCACCCTCCTGCGCCAAAACGGGCGGTGCCTCGGAGGGGGACCAGCAAAGCAAGCGGCGTATTCCTACGATCCCGCGCTGAGCTCTATGGCGACGTTGAGCAATCAGCTCACAAATGACAAGGGCATGTGGGTATCGTCCCGTGCGACAGCCTCGAACTCGCAAGTTCAACCCGAGGAGACAATCCATGATGAACAGCGGAACCGTGAGCCGGGATCGCCGGGGATCATATGGACAGCCTTCCCAGCGATCGTGCCCTCTCTTACAGATGAAGAAGCTTCCGCACGAGCGCTCGCAGCCTGGAATTCTTATTTTTTCCTACGAGAAACACTTGCTGTACATGAATCGTCGGGCCATAGAATTGACAGGCCACCTCGATCCGACGGAAATCGGGCCAGGCAACGATTTTCCGCTGGAATCGATACAAGAATTCCGGGTGATGATCCAACAGAGCCTCGATCAACGCAAAAAGTCCGGCATGTGGGGATCATTCGAATCGGAGGGCACCGTATTTGATGTGGCATGCAAATTTCTAATCAGAGGATTCGGGATTCCAAATCAGGATTCATACGACCACTCACGCATCGTGATCGTTCTGGATGAGGTCGGCAGTCAGAGAACAGACACGTCACGGCAGTCGCCGGACGGCCATTCCAGCATCCTCTACGCAGTCCCCTAGATCTGAAGGCAACGGCTATACGTGAAGAGATCTACGAGACACGGGGATGAGACGCGCGCTCCATCACCCTATCTTGGTCGGATGCGAAGAATACAATTTTTCGTAGTCGACGGCGATGCTGGGCTCCTGAACTTGCTGAAGATGCGACTGGAAAGTGCCGGGCACACCGTGGACATTGCTGAAAATGGTTGGGGTGGGCTGGCTAAGATCGAGCACGCCGATTATGACCTTGTGCTGCTCGATTATATGATGCCGAGAATGACCGGCTTGACGGTCTTGCAACATACCCAAGAACGCCATCTATCGATACCAGTCGTCATGATGACGAGCCATACCAAAAGCCAGGTAGCGGCAGGAGCGCGGGCCGGACGGTCACCCTATAGAGCTCACCCAGGCCCTGTAGTGCGGTATCGGAACGGCTGCATAAACGCAGCCGTTGAACAGCACGTTCGGAAACCGCACGGGAGCCGAGAACGAACCAAGAGTCGAGAGCAGTCAATGATGGAACCACAGAATCACGACCTATCCGATGTCTCTGAGGCATCGGTGGGCTTGGTGAATAGCGACGAAGGCAGAGAAGCACTCTGCCGTCAACCGGCTGGACTGACGATCACTGTCACGAAGATCGACCGCCTTCTCGCCGACGTACAATTACAGATCGAGAGACTTTGCCGGGAGAGAACAGAATCTCCGACTCGTCAGGGACCAATTGGCCAACATGGAATCCCGGTGGGAGGACGCATGAACCGCGCACCGTCCCAACGCTCATATCAATTCACCAAAACTGAGCACAGTTGATCAGTGCGCAATTTAACTTTACGACAGGTTGAGAGAACTTTATGATGGCGTCGTCCGAAAAACTGGTCCGGCAGCAGTATCGAGAGTCTGCGGGAGAGCGAGAGCACACCACCGTTAAGGAGCCTGCATTCGGATGAACGCACGGGACAATTCTCATGAACAGGTGAGTGCTGAGTTCATAACGAACCGCAACTCGGTGAAAGAGCGGCCACAACCAATCCGGGACATCGTTCAACACAAGGAGCATCCGCAGGTGCTCGTGCAGGATTACGGCGATCGCTCCCCTGAAACGCCACCTTTCACAATGTCTCGGCTATTGCCGGTTGAAGGATTGCGGGCCTACCTGGCGTTGTGGGTGTTGGCCGGCCATGCCCTATGGGTATCGGGCTATGAGGGAGCAGCGCTCACAGGCCTGCCCAAGCTGATAGAGCGTGGAGGGGCCGCAGTCGACCTCTTTATCATTATCAGCGGCTTCGTCATCACGCTCTCGTTGGATAAACGTCGCCAGACGTACCTGCAGTTTATTGCGCAACGGTTCTTCCGTCTCTTCCCGGTGTTCATCGCTCTGTTCGTCGTGGCGATCCCGTTTTCCCAAGTCAGCCTCTGGAACGTGACCCATGCCAGCCAGTATTTGAGGCCGGACCAGATTATGAAGTTCACCGGCATGTTTGAGGCGTGGTGGGCGAACATCCACTGGAACATCCCGCTTCATCTGCTGATGCTTCATGGCACGGTTCCGGAAGCGCTCGACCCGCATGCGCCCGAGGCGTTCCTGGTGCCTGCCTGGAGCGTCTCTCTCGAATGGCAGTTTTATCTGGTGGCGCCGTTGGCCTATGCCTGGGCCGTTAGCGCCAGACCGTATCGCCGCATCGCTCTGTGCGGGTTGTGCCTGGTGCTAGTTTGGGCCGCGAGGTATGTGCTTCCATGGGTTCATTTCGGAGCGGCCCTCCCATTTCATATGGAATACTTTTTCCTGGGTGCGGTCAGCTACTTTATCTATCAGCGGTGGGCGGCGCACCAACTGCCCGACATCACCTTTCCCGTTGCCTGCTGCCTCGCCCTGTTTCTGTATTGGCGGAGTGGCGGTGAATGGTCGTTGATTCCCGTCGGACTATGGCTAGTCTTCCTGGGACTGCTCCTCGAACATCCCTCCTCGTTCTCTTCCCGTCTGGTATCACCCCTGTTGACCAATCCCTTCGTGCTCTATCTGGGACGCATCTCCTACAGCATATATCTGAGTCATATTTTAGTGATCATTGTGTTCCAATATGCGCTGCTAATATGGGCGCCGCATCTGACTCGGATGGTCCATTTCGGAGTCCTGCTGGCCAGCTCCACAGCAGCGACCATCGCCCTGTCGACGGGTTTATATCGATACCTTGAAACTCCTGGAATA
>JBDSKU010000202.1:0-7827 GCA_039916745.1 Nitrospiraceae bacterium | reverse complement strand
TACTTATACGCGCATAATCAGGAACAGAACGTTGAGGAAAGCAGGGAGTATCGGTATTACTTCCCGCAATCGGTGTTGAAGCCGACTCAATCACCACCTAAGCATCTGGGCTGAATCGATCGATGGTTTCGGTATTTTTCACCTATTTCGCATTGGTCAGTATTGTCGCGGGCGTCATGACGGTCGCGCTCAAGCACCCGGTGCATTGTGGCCTGGCTCTCCTGGCCCTGCTGCTTCACGTCTCCGGGCTCTTCATCCTGCTCAACGCCGAGTTCCTCTGGGCGGTACAAGTAATCGTCTACGCCGGTGCGATCCTCGTCTTGTATCTCTTCGTGCTGATGCTGATGAATTTGAAAACCGACGATCGATATCTTCATTCTTCGTACCGGTATTTTCTCGCTCCGGCAGCTCTTGGGTCGGTCTACGTCCTGAGCCTCCTGCTCCGCTCACCCTTCGCAGGTGCAAAGGGCGATGCCCCAACTGTGGCGGTACTCCAGGACGGCGATACCTACGCGGTCGGAATCAAGATGTTCAGTGAATATTTGTTGCAGTTCGAAATCGTCGGGGTGTTCTTGTTGGGCGCGGTCATCGGAGCGATCGTGTTGGCAAAAACGCCGAAGCCGATCGTTGACAAACGTGGAAGGTAAGGGACTCGGTCTATGGTTCCTTTAAGCGCGTATGTCGCCGTCAGCGCCGTGCTCTTTATTACCGGCCTGCTCGGCGTCTTGATCAGACGGAACTTCATCATCGTGTTGATGTCTGTCGAGATCATGTTGAACGCCGCGAACATTAACCTCGTCGCCTTTTCCTATTACTTGGAATCCATGGCTGGTCAATTGGTGGCGCTCTTCATCATTGCCATTGCGGCCGGAGAAGCGGCAATCGGGCTCGCCATTATCATCGTCGTGTTCCGTGGAAAGATCTCCACGAACGTGGACGAGATGAACCTCTTAAAGTGGTAATGTGACCGATCTACTCATAAAACTCATTCCAGTATTTCCCTTGCTGGCCGTCATCGTGAACGGACTTGCGGGCAGGAAGTATTCCCACGAAATCGCCCATCGGCTGGCCTGGGGCTCAGTGGGACTGTCATTTCTCTGCACGCTCGGCGTGTTTATTGACGTTGTTCGGACCGGCACCGCGCATGAAGTCATCGCCTATCAATGGATTTTCGGTGGGGACCTCACCATCAATCTAGCCTATCTCGTCGATCCGCTCACCTGCATCATGTTGCTGGTGGTGACGGGAGTCGGCTTGCTGATTCATGTGTATTCCGTCGGTTACATGCATGGGGAAGCGGGATTTACGAGATTCTTCACCTACATGAACCTCTTCATGGTTTCCATGTTGCTTCTCGTCATGGGGAACAACTATGCGGTCCTCTTTATTGGTTGGGAAGGGGTCGGGCTCTGCTCCTATCTCTTGATCGGCTATTACTATGACAAAGTCTCCGCTGCCAAAGCCGCCTCGAAAGCCTTCGTGGTGAACCGCATCGGCGATGCCGGATTTCTGCTGGCTATCTTCCTGATCTTCATCAATTTCAAGACGCTGGACTACACGAAGGTTTTTGCCCAGGTCGGGCAACTGTCTCCGAACATGGCCACGGCGATTGCGCTTTGCCTGCTTGTGGGTGCCATCGGCAAGTCGGCCCAACTTCCCCTCTATACCTGGCTTCCGGACGCGATGGAAGGACCGACACCAGTGAGTGCCCTCATCCATGCGGCGACAATGGTGACGGCCGGGGTTTATATGATTGTGCGAAACCATGCCATTTTTGATTTGTCACCGACGGCGATGACGATTGTCGGCGCCATTGGCGGCCTCACGGCTTTGTTTGCTGCGACGATTGGCTTAGTTCAAACGGATATCAAGCGTGTCTTGGCCTACTCGACGGTGAGTCAGCTCGGCTACATGTTCCTCGGGTGTGGAATCGGGGCCTATACGGCGGCCGTGTTCCACCTCATGACCCATGCCTTCTTCAAAGCTCTGTTGTTCCTCTCGGCCGGATCGGTGATCCATGCGCTCTCGGGTGAACAAGACATTCGAAAGATGGGGGGGCTCAGCACGAAAATCCCCTGGACCTACCGACTATTTCTGATTGGTGCCGTTGCGATCGCAGGTATTCCGCCGCTGGCAGGTTTCTGGAGTAAAGATGAAATCCTGGCCCATGCCTTTACGCACGAACATTATCTACTCTATGGCATGGCAGCCATCGGCGCATTGCTGACCTCTTTCTACATGTTCCGGCTGACCTATCTGACCTTTTATGGCACGTCGCGGATGGACCACCATACGGAGGAACATGTCCATGAGTCCCCGACAGTGATGGTTGCTCCGCTCATGGTGTTAGGGGTGTTATCTGTTTTTGGGGGGTTCCTGGGCTTCCCCCCTGAGCATGGCTGGCTCCATCAGTTTTTGGCACCGGTCGCGGGCATGGGAGGGGAGCATGAGGCCAGCACCGGACTCGTACTCACACTCATGATGATTGCCACAGGAATTGCGTTGTTGGGCTGGGGTGTTGCGCATTATTTTTATAGCGTGAATCTCTCGGCACCGGAGCGTCTGGCGGAAAAATTCCAGGCGGTCTATACCACCCTGCTCAACAAGTACTATGTCGATGAATTGTACGATCTCGTCTGGGTGGAACCCACCAAGAAGCTGGGGCAGCTGTTCGATTGGTTCGACCGGACCGTCATCGATGGCCTCGTGCGAGGGGTCGCGCAGATGGCAGAGTTAGGTGCGGCGGGATCGACCTGGATAGAAAAGTACATGGTCTACGCCGGCCTCAATGTCATCGGCTATGGCAACCATCTCATCGCCCGCCAATGGCGGCAACTCCAGAGCGGAATGGTCCATCATTATGCTGCGATTATTGTGGCAGGACTGTTTCTCTTGGCGGTGATTATTCAGCTCATCATGCAACGATAAAGCACTTTGATGTTAGAAGAACTGGCGTCCACATTTCCGATTCTCACCTGTATTTTGTTCCTCCCCCTCGTCGGGGCCGTCGTGCTGTGGCTGTTCGACGATGAGGATATGGTCCGGACCTCTGCCTTGACGATTGCATTAGTGGAGTTGGCCCTTTCCGTATTCGTCCTCTTACGCTTCATTCCCGAATCGGCCGCCATGCAGTTCGCAGAACATGTGGAATGGATCCCTGCCCTCGGGATCAGTTACCACCTCGCGGTCGATGGGATCAGCGTCCTCTTCGTTGGGCTCACGGCATTCCTCACGGTTCTGATCGTCATCTATTCTTGGGATACCGTCCGTCACCAAGTGAAGCTCTACATGATGGCCCTCCTTGCGCTCGAAACAACGACAATGGGGGTCTTCCTCTCTATCGACTTGATCCTTTTCTTCGTCTTCTGGGAGCTGATGCTGATCCCCAGTTACTTTCTGATCAAGCTCTGGGGTGGAGGCGCAGAGCGGCATTACGCAGCATTGAAATATGTGCTCTATACCTTGCTGGGTAGTGTCTTCATGTTGGTCGGCATCGCGCTGTTAGACCTCAACTATCACCAATGGGCGATGTTGCGCCATATCGAACCGACCTATTCGTTTGATTTGTTGGCTCTGCTTTCCGTGCCGATCCCGTTCAGCCAACAGGTTCTTATCTTCTGGCTCCTCTTTCTCGGCTTCGCCTTTAAGGCCCCGCTGTTCCCGTTCCACACCTGGCTCCCGAACGCGCTCCTCGAAGGTCCGATCGGGATGGCGGTGGTGCTGGCCGGATTGAAGCTTGGGACGTTCGGGTTTATCCGCTTTAGCATTCCCTTGCTGCCGGATGCATCGAAGAGTCAGACCGTCGTCATGGTGACCATGGTGCTTGGATTAGCGGCCATTGTGTATGGCGCGATCATGGCGCTGATCCAGTCGGATTTTCGCCGGCTCCTGGCATTCAGCAGCATCAGCCATCTCGGGTTTGTAGTGATCGGCCTGTTTGCCCTAAACTATCAGGGGCTCCAAGGCAGCCTGCTGACCATGATCAATTTGGGGTTCAGCACGGCAGGTTTGTTTTTTATTGCCGGCTTTCTCTACTCACGGCAGCAGACCACTGAACTGAGCGCATTTGGCGGTATGGCGAAACGGACCCCTTTACTCGCAAGTTTTTTTCTGCTCATCGGACTGGCGTCGATCGGCCTGCCCGGCACCAATGGCTTTGTCGGTGAGTTCCTCATTCTCATGGGAGTCTTCACGGCTAATTGGCTGTATGGTGGAATCGCGGTCACCGGGGTCATTTTTGGCGCAGCATATTTTCTCTGGTACTACGAGCGGGCAATGTTGGGACCAGTCGGCAAGGCGGTGAAAGACTCCATCAGTGATTTGCATCCCCGCGAGGTGATTATCGCCTCGGCCTTATCGATCATGATTCTATGGATTGGGCTCTATCCCGCTCCGTTCTTACGAACGATGAATGGATCGGTACAGGCGCTGGTCGACCGACTGGAGCGAGGGGCCGTGGCGTCGACCGAGTCCAAGCAGCCGGCAAAGGTGGATTAATTCGTATGGGTGACTACGCGCTCCTCTACATTCTATTTGCTCCCTTCGCGGGAGCCATCGCGCTGATTTTCGTCTCCAACCGGCAGGCGATGCTCGTGCGGGGGATTGCGGCTGGCTCGGCCTTCATCTGCCTTCTCACCTCGCTCTACCTCTTTTATGCATACGACCATGTGAAGGGTGGTTTCCAATTCGTTCAGAAGTTCGAATGGTCGCGTCAGTTGGGGATCTCGCTTCATCTCGGGGTGGACGGCATCGGTACCCCCCTGGTTCTGGCTTCGGGCATTTTGCTGTTCGCAGGAATTTTCGTCTCCTGGCACGTGAAGGACCGGACGAAAGAATTTTACATCTGGCTGCTCATCCTCGCTGCGGCCACCATTGGCGTGTTTATGTCGCTGGACCTGTTCTTTCTCTACTTCTTCTACGAGATGTCCGTCATTCCCATGTACCTCCTCTTGGGGATGTGGGGAAGTCACACGAAGAAGTACAACGAGATGACGGATCCGGAGGGCCTCAAACAGCGGGATTCAGTCGGGTTTATCTTCAACTTCGGGTCCAATAGCAAAGAATATGCTGCGATGAAGTTGGTGCTCTTCCTCTCAGCCTTTGCCGTCGCGGCGCTCATGGGAATTCTGTTGATCTATAAGTATTCCGGGTTGAATACCTTCGACATCCTGGTTCTGCGAGAGCATGCCAACTTGATGAACATCCCGGTCCTGGGTACGACGCTGGACAAGATTATTTGGCTGCTTATCTTCTTCGGCTTCGCCTCCATCGCCCCACTCTGGCCGCTCCACTCCTGGTCGCCTGTGGGCCATGCCGCGGCGCCGGCTGCCACAAGCATGTTGCATGCGGGTGTGCTAATGAAGCTCGGCCATTTCTCTATCATCCGGGTTGCTTTTGAGATTTTGCCAGAAACGACCCGAGAGCTGATGCCCATCGCGGCCGTGCTCTGTATGTTCAGTATCGTGTACGGCGGGTTCGTGGCCTATTATGCCAAAGACACCAAGTATGTCATCGGGTATTCCAGCTCGAGTCACATGGGGTATGTATTCTTAGGCATGGCAGCCCTGGACTACATCAGCTTGACCGGCGCGGTGATGTACATGTTCGCGCATGCCATGGCCACGGGTATGCTCTTCGCGATGGCGGGATGGGTCTACGATCAGACGCACACCCGAGATATTCCCTCGCTCGGCGGACTCTCGAATCGCATGCCGTTCATCTCCGGCTGTTTCGTGATTGGCTGCATGGCCTCGATTGGTGTTCCCGGCACCATTAACTTCATCGCTGAAGTCATGATCATCGTGGGTAGTTGGAACAAGTATCCGTTTCAGGTCATCGTGGCCGTGGTCGGAATCGTGTTGACCTTGGCCTACTTGTTCAAGATGATGCGCGGGCTCTTTTATGGACCTATGGACCAGAAGTACAGCCACGCACATGATGCCGTGTCCATAGTCGATCGCCTGCCGCTCTTGATTATGATCACCGTCAGCATCGGATTCTTTTTCTTTCCCATGCACCTGTATAACGTGGTGCGATCGGGGGTCGATCCGCTGATTGCCAAGATCACCCGCGTCGTGCCGATTGCCTCGCAAGAACGTGAAGCGGTAGACGTGAAACGTGAGACGACGAGCCTCTCCGGAATGCGCGAAGCTCCGCTTGTGGCGAATAACCCCGTGGCCATCACCCCGCACCCCTCGCGAGGGATCGAATGAACTTTTCGCTTACGATATCTCCCTCCGATCTATTCTTGCTGCTGCCGGAAATTCTGCTCACGGTCTGGTTGTGTGGCATCCTGATCGTCGATTTCTCGTTTCCCCGGCTGCCGAACGAACAGTTGGCGTATCTGAGCATCGCAGGCCTCGCTGCCACGCTCGGTTGCTTGGTCTGGTTCGATGTTATCGGCGTCACCGGGACCCTTTTTGCCAATATGTTTGTCCTCGACCGGATGGCGCTGTTCTTCAAAATATTCATTGTCGGGTCGACCATCCTCGTCATCCTAGCCTCCGTCGATTACATCCATCGATTCAGATTTTTCCGCGGAGAGTATTATTTCCTGGTTGTGATGTCGGCTCTCGGCATGATGTTTATGGCCTCCGCCAACGACTTGTTGTCGGTGTTCGTCACGCTGGAGTTTTCCACCTTCGGCTTCTACGTCTTGGTGGCCTACCTTCGTGAGGACATGGCCTCGAACGAAGCGGGTATCAAGTTTTTCATTCTGGGCGTCTTCGCTGCGGGCCTCCTCGCCTATGGCATCAGCTTGGTTTATGGAGAAACCGGCAAGCTGGTGTTCTCCGATATGAAGTCGGTACAGGCTACACCGGGGCTGGCTATCGGCTTCCTGCTGATCTTCGGCGCATTAGGGTTCAAAATCGGCGCGGTGCCGTTTCACTCGTGGATTCCCGATACCTATCATGGGTCGCCAACGCCGGTGACGGCCTATCTCTCGATCGCTCCGAAGGGGGCGGCCTTTGCCATCCTCCTCAGGATGTTCTTCGTCGCGCTGGCGACATTTAAGCCGATCTGGGTGTTGCTGCTCGTTGCCGCATCCGTCATGTCCATGACCTACGGGAATATCGTGGCGATCGCCCAGAAGAACATGAAACGGCTCTTGGCCTATTCCGGTATCGCCCAGGTCGGCAATGTACTGATCGGCCTCGCGGCCGGCACCAAGATGGGGAACGACGCGATTCTGTTCTATCTGCTGGCCTATCTCTTTGCCAATCTCGGGGCGTTCGCCATTATCATCGCTGTCAGCGAAGCGATCGGGAGCGAGGAGATCGACGATTACAGCGGGCTCGGGCGGCGTTCGCCCTTTCTTGCCTTTTCGATGCTGGTTTTCCTCTTGTCTCTGGCTGGTGTGCCTCCGTTGGCCGGCTTCATCGGCAAGCTCTATATCTTTGTGGCGGCCATGAAAGAAGGGCTCTATGTGCTCATCACGGTGGGCCTGATCAACATCGTGATTTCGATGTATTACTACCTGATCGTTGTGAAAAAGATGTACATCAGCGAACCCCACGACCCTTCCCCCATTACGGTTTCTGGCCCAATTAAAGCCGTGCTGTACGTCTGTCTCGCCGGCACCCTTGTGATCGGTATTTATCCACAACCCTTCACCGATTGGGTCGTCTCGGCCACGATGCTGTTTTCCGGCATAGTGGATCCAGCCGTCTCCCTTCCCATTCCTCCTGCCGTCACTCCAGTCGGTGGGTAAATCCGTACGAGTCGGTTCCTCGCAGCGTTCGGCGAGAAGTCTGCTACAATATTTTTTGCAGGGTCTTTCGGCTCAGAGTATAGTGGCCACAGTATTTCCTCGCATTCTCACATCCG
>JBDSKU010000201.1:0-4906 GCA_039916745.1 Nitrospiraceae bacterium | reverse complement strand
GCATGACCCCGTCTTCTTCGAGGACACCACCATCATCGACTTACAGCCCGGCTTCGGCCGGGCTTTTTTCCACAGAGCCTTCGGCGTCCGCCTTGCGTGTCACAACGCGCCAGCGTATAGCCCGCGCCTTGACGAGCAACTGTTCCGCGGTAGCTCAGTGGTAGAGCAGCCGGCTGTTAACCGGCTGGTCGCAGGTTCGACTCCTGCCCGGGGAGCCACAATCTCAAGGCCTTCGAGACCTCTCTCGAAGGCCTTTGTCGTCTTCAGTGGGGCTGATGCTATTTCCAGCTCACAGCGTCCCGGCAATTCATACTTGGACTTTCATCGAGGATGGCCACTATGGAGCCTGACTGGCGAATATTCACACCGGCAGCGCTCCTCCATAATTCATATCTCATGACCGTTCTGCCAGGTTACTGGTCTCGCCAAGCGCTTCTTGCCGGAATACCGACTGAGTCTCGACTCTTCACCACAGAGCCTCATACCCAAGTGCTCGGCTTCTGCCACTGGCAGACAGCCAGAACAGATTGCCAAACCATCGTACTCGTGCACGGACTTGAAGGCAGTAGCGAGTCGCACTATATGCATGGGATTGCCGCAAAAGCCTATCGTGCAGGCTTCAATGTCATCCGCATGAACCAACGAACATGTGGTGGAACCGAACACCTCACGCCGACGCTCTACAACAGCGGATTGAGCCAGGACTTTCGAGCCGTCGTTCATGAATTGGCGCACGTGGATGGACTCGATCGCATCTGGCTTGTCGGTTATTCGATGGGAGGGAATCTCGTCCTCAAAGCAGCCGGAGAATTCGGCTCGTCGGAACCAGCGTTGGCCGGCGCGATCGTCGTATGCCCGAATATCGATCCAGCGCAATGTGCCAAGGCGTTGGAAGAGCCAAGAAACTGGATCTACCACTACCACTTCTTGACCAAGCTCAAATCCCGCATGAGGCGCAAAGCCGCGCTCTTTCCAGGAAAATGGAACCTCACCGGACTCGATCGCATCCGCACCATCAGCGACTTCGACGACCGTTACACCGCCCAAGACGGAGGATATGCGAGTGGCGCTGACTACTATAATCTGGCCGGCTCACGGCATGTACTAGGAAAGATCGCCGTGCCAACCATCATCGTCACGGCACAAGACGATCCGTTCATTCCCTACTCGATGTTTTCACTCCCTTCCATCCATCAGAACCAGAGCATTCAACTGGCTGCACCCTACTATGGCGGCCATTGCGGATTCGTTCAGCAATACCGGCAGGATGAAGACCGATTCTGGGCAGAAAATAGAATTATCGAAGCGATAGGACTGTCCGGAGCAGGAGCTGCCAGACTGCTTCGTCAAACGAGATAGCCAGCATAAAGAGGGGAAGCTAGACGACTTGCTTGCGCAGTCGGCGGGACTCTCCCTCCGCGACCTGATGTGCGCACTTCCTGACCCACGTCACAATGAGCCAGGCACTGGTCGCCACAATGCCGGCAATAAACATCCAGTTATAGATCCCTTTTCCTGACTTGCTGAGAAACGGATCACACACGTAGAGCAACACACCATAGGCAATCGACATAATTGCAAGGGTCGTCACCGGTAGAATTAATGCCCGGCAGGGGATGATCCACTTCCACTCATCTGGTGGCTCTGCGGTCAATTGACGGGCCCCGAGCCAGGCAATTACCAGCACACCGCCATATCCGATAAATTGCACCAGATCTGAGGCACGCAGTTTCCCCACGGTGGTCTCATGAAAAAGCGGGATATGCCCCAGGATCACAGCGAACAAAAACGTCAGCGCCATCGCCACTCCGTATTCCATCATCCACTTGCGTGCCTTCATTCTGCCCTCCCTCAATCGCTCCCCTCTCATCCGCCTAGCGGATGTATGTCATAGAGAAGCATAGCACCTCGACAACTTGTTCATGCATTCAATCTGTTGTATGACGAACAGGAGAAGGCGCGCCGGCCCAATCAGACTACACCGATTGCAGATGCGTCCGGACTTCCTGGACGTAGGTTTTGAAGGGGTCCGGCATGGGAAAGGGCGCCTGCCCACGCAATTGAAAGATCGACCAGTTGATCACATAGGATGGGGAAAACCGCTCTTCCGGCCTGGAATCGGCCGGCTCATCTGGCGATCCACTAGCCAGCAAATGCCGAACGAGTTCGCCGCGCCCAAAGGCTCTGGTATTGCGGGGAGGATGGTCCATGGCCAAGGCAATCGCCTTGTCGGTGGTGAGTCTCGGAACACGACCTTCTTCCATAAGGCCAAAGTAGAGCCCCTTGCCTTGATGGAGATTGTGATACTCCAGATCGAGGCTCTTCAATGCCGGGTCTACCCAGGTCAACTGCTCCGCCTCCCGGAAGGTTTCAAGCAGCCATAACTTCGAGGCCCAATCGACCCGGCCGACCAGCTTGGTGTAATCCCCGCGGAGGTCCTGCAAGACCGCCTCCCATTGATCGAGCACCCAATCGGTTTCGCCGTCCTGCCCACGATAGTGGGCTTGCGCCGCTGCGAGAAAGGCTTCCTGAATATCGATGGCGGAAATCGACTTTCCTGATTGGAGCCGCACGATCCATTGCCGGTCCTGATCCTGTGACAGTTCCTGCATGGTTTCAACCGGTTCATGGAGCTCCAGATCGATCGGCGCATGACCCTCTTCGATCAGTTGAAGCACCAGCCCTGTCGTCCCCAACTTCAATGCCGTCGCCACCTCAGCCATATTGGAGTCGCCGAGGAGGAGATGAATACGCCGATATTGATTCGGATCTGCCAGCGGTTCATCTCTCGTATTCACAATGGCACGATTCTGCTGCACCCATTCGAAAAAATCGTTCACGATGTAATCGGCGCGCTGAGAAATCTGAAACGGCATGGCAGGATGCTGCCCATGCCGCTGATTCGCTCCCCGCGGCACGATAAGGCGGTCCATCTGAATCCATGCGTCTTGCGGGCCAGCTGTCCCGACACGCCCGGCTCCCGTAAAAATCTGTCTGGTGACGAGGAAGGTGACCAGGGGCCCAAGGCCACGCCTGGTAAAGGGGAACCGTCTCGACACGAGATAGTTCTCGTGCGACCCGAAGGTCGCATCGGTTTCATGGTCCACATTGTTTTTGATCAACGACACCTGATCGGCCAGACCGAGGTCCTCAACGGCATTCTGCAGCAACTGATCCCCGGCGCGATCGGCAGCCACGACATCGCTGAGCGACTCACATTCCGGTGAGGCCCATTCCAGATGTCCCATGTCGAGGTACATGCGCCCGGCGTTGGTGAGAAACCCTCCGTTACCGGGCGGTTCATCGTGCCCACGATGGTGCAAATCCAGCACCCCACGCCGTTGGACGTGAAACAGATGGTCTCGAATCTTGTGGGCAAACCAGGTAGGCGTGTGATCGGGCTGTTCTTGGTTCACCAAGAGTCCGTATTCGGTTTCAAGTCCGAAAATACGGTTCAACATCTCAGTTCGCCACGACGGATTGAAGCGACTTCGGGAGGAGCTGTGCTAGATCGGACGGCTTCAGCGACCGATACTTGGATGTGCCAGGAGCCTGGCGCTCAAGAACGGCACATTCAAAGATCCGTCCTCCGGCAATACCACGCACATGCGCCATCAGCACGTCAGCACTGGGGACCGGAGCGGTCACTGCACCAGCTTTGCCTGCAGATGAATCGGGCTCAGCCTGTTGATCCGCCTCTTCCTGTTGATGCGCGAGGGAACCGATGGCCCAAGCACGCAATGTCAGATCTACCGCCTGCTCCAAAGACAGAGTCGCGGGCATCTGCTCCTTGAGATAGGACATCATCTTCGTCTGAGCAGCCGGGGTAGCAGCCAAGACCGCATAACCGGTCGTTTCCTCAAACGTGCCATCGTAGTTGATCGTCAAGAGCGCGTCTCGCTCTGGCTTCTGCCCCAACTCAGCCACCAAAATGCGCACGATGAACGGCGCCTTATACACTTCTTCAAACGCCTGCTTGATCACCGGGGCAATGCCGTATTTCACCAACCTCGATCCCGTCACATCAGACGGCGAACGGTTGAATCCTTCGACATGCGCCATTTCCAGCAAGCTGAAACGGAGCTTTTCCAAATCCGTGGGATGCCCCATTCCGCCCAATGCCAATCGGTCGTAAATCTCGTAGAGCTTCGAGGTTCCCTTGCTCACCGTCGTCAGGAGGATGCCGCCCTCATAGGTCAGCGCGACAACCGGGCTCCCCTGCTTAAACTGTTCATCGAGATATTGCCGTCGATTGCCGACGGCTTCTACCCAGCGATAGGGCTCTTCATACATAACGCACCACCTGTGATTCATAGAGGGGTTTCAAGGTCGCGTCCGGCACCGTCTGCACGCCGGCCCCGGTAATCAACTTGATCACGGGATAGAGACTCGCCTCCCGGTTGACACCGCCGGTCGCCGAGTCGAACTCTGCCGCGCTCGTGAGCAATCGTAGGGCCTGCACCATGGCCTGTTCTTCAGGGAGTCGATTGAGGGGCTGATCGCCCCAGGTATTCAGGTAGTGCAAAATGCCTCGGATCGTAGGAGAGCCGGAGCCGGACACCGCATACTCCACGCCTTCAAACTCCGCTCCCAGGATATCGTAGAAATAAATCTTGGCCGCGCCCTGCTCCAGATCGTAACCGGCAAACACCGGAACCACCGCGCCAGTCCCGGCCAAGGCCGCAGGCACATTATCCTTTAAGAGTTTGGAGATCGCGCGCAGCTTGCCGTCGAAACTCAATTCCTGCAACTGCGTTCTCCGGTAATATTTGAAGGAATGTTCCAGGACCCGTACCATTTCATAGGCAGTCGCCGGCACGCCGGCAATCGCCATCACACTATACCGATCGATGTCTAATACCTTGTCCGTCCGGTCGTACATCACCATATTGCCGGCGGTTGCACG
>JBDSKU010000200.1:0-3140 GCA_039916745.1 Nitrospiraceae bacterium | reverse complement strand
GTCCTTGTTCGCCCTTCGCACCTTTCGCGCCCCTCCTGCTCGTCGCGCTGTTTCAGAGAGCGGCGACGGCATCTTTCACGACTTTCGTGACTTTCATCAGGATGCTGGCTTCGTTCGGCAAATCGATAATGTCGTCTTCAGAAATCGTAATAAATTTCCGATTCGGCCCCTTCGTGAGGGAGATCAGAAACATACTATTCGAAGGCGTCACGGGAATGACGACCTGCACGGCGGCATCCGCCCCCTTCACCAGCTCCAAAAATTTCTGTTTGCCCACTTCCATCTCATCCATGCTCTCCACCTTCCTCTTCCATCTAGCAGGCGATTCTCTTCGCAGCAGTGATCGGGTTGTCTCCTATTGCGCGCATCGACCGATCACCTTCTGAGGTGAGGGGTCTGCGAGCAGGGAGACGGCCCGACCGCCGCCGCTCTTACATTTTATTTCCGCCCGCCAACAACTTTTCCACTTCCGCTACAATCACCGCATCTCCGGCCAGATCCATATTGCCGACACGCTGCCATCGGATCACGCCTTCTTGATCGATCACATACACGTTGGGAATGAACTTCCCACCGCCGTACAATTTATCCGTCACCTTGCTCGGATCGAGCAGATAGGGATAGGTGACTTTCACGGGAAAGACGGACAGAAACTCACCGACACTCTTCTTGGAGTCGCCCGACGAATTGACGCCCAGCACCGCAACCTCTTTGCCCTTCATGAGCTCGGATACTTTCTGCAGCGTCGTGCCCTGCATCATGCAGGGGTCGCAGATATGAAACAGCCCGAGGACCACAACCTTCCCCTTATAGCTATCCAGCCCCACGGTCTCGCCCGTAATGGCTGTCAACGTAAACGACGGCGCCTTCTCGCCGAGCTTGAACGATCCCGCGGCAAGGACCAGATGGGCCGCAAGGATCGGAGACAACAGCGCGCCCAATACCCACCATGTTCGTTTCATGAGAGCCTCCATTTCGAGAAGAGCTTATAGCCGATAGCATATAGCTGATGGTGTAAAGAGTTGCCTTCAGATCGAACTCTTTGCTGTTGCCATACGCTATACGCCATCAGCTCTTCGTCGCTGCTATCCTACCATGCAGAATTTTTCAGGGGCAATGGAGGCAGGGCATCGTCGACGTGGCAGAAAAAACAATGACTCCTTATGGAAGGATGCGGGACGGACACATCACTTCCGTCCCAACAAGGGAGTAATCAGTCGAGGCAGATCGAGCACGTCTTGCCCAAAGTGAAGGCGATAACAATCAGCCTGCTGCACCAATCTCGACAAGGGATGGCACTCCTGTCGCGCAATATCCCGATCGAACCGGAATGCCGCTTGCAGCAGAATGGCGTCGAGCGCCTGGCTCTTCGACAGCGGTTCAAGACAACTGTAGGGCATATCCGCCACGTGAGGAAAAAGCAGTATGGCCGGCGCACAGGACGTACCGATCGATTCCGGATACAGATCCACGGCATCAAAGCGCTTCTTATAGGCGCCCTGACGCACCAAGCCTGCCTCGGCCCGTTGTAGCTCAGGGAAGAACCCGATCGTGCGGTCCGTCACCTCGATCGTCATCGGAAAGGACAGCAGTTCTACATTCGCGCCATAATCTCGCAGCAACGGATGATCGTCGGAAAGATAGCGGTAGCCGGCACGAAGCAGTGCGAGCATCGCTGTCGTTCGACCGCAACCCCGATGGCCGGAAAAAATGATCCCACAGCCCTGATACTCCAACGCCGAGGCATACAACATGTGTGCGCGCCGGCTCTTCAACAGCTCCGCCAAGGCGTAATGAAAAAAGCTCGCGCGTAAGTCGGCATGCATCGCCTCTGGATGAACGAAATATCCCCGTGCCGTCCCCCGATCGCCATCGATCACCAGCGCTCCCTGTTCATGAAGATCCACCACGAGGCGCCCGCCGTCTTGTGCAATCGTGCAATGCCAGAGAACGCGTAATGCGTCACCCAGCGCGGGCTTGGTCCCGGAGAACAGTTGTCTTGCCAAGGGCGATAGATGAACCGGCACGTCTCCGCGACTTCCCACCTCTTCGAATTGAATCGTGAGCGGGTCATGAGCCGCATCATCACATCGATATTGCTGGCGGAATAGGGCAACGGGGCCGATCAATGCTGGGGAAGAGGTCACATACCGGACCGCCACTCCATGGAACGAGAGCAGCAATTCCTGCAGCGTCGACGTCATGATCATCGTGACACCTTCCTTATCGTCTCTGGCAAATACCCACGCTCGTACCACGTAATCGTTGGCACGAGCCGCATGAGCATGGTCCCGTCAACCGATAACGCTCGCATGACCTGACCGCGGCTCTGATCCACCACCTCGTCACCTTGGGTCCATCCGTACCGATGTCACTCCATAACAATGGCCCCCCTTGGCCTGCAGGAGTCTGAGCGAACATGCAGGCACGGTAAGGCAATCCCCTCTCTCTGCCTAGATCCCTAAAAGCTGGGAGCGACCCCCTACTTTGGTAGCGAGACAGGTGAAGACTTCCACAATAACGAACGGTTAATGTAAGAGGAGAGGGCGTGAGGGCGATGGGGACTGCGCTAGTACGACAGGCCTGTCAGGAGAGTGAAACAGGATCTGGAGCTCGTTCGATTTCGGTAATCGGAGGGTCTGGGAGGAGCCTCAACAAGGCCGTCCAACGTGAAAAGGTTCGGAGGACGAGCGGATCGCTCTTGAGCGAGGCTGGTTACGTATCCTGCGAGCTGGACGGATCGAAGAGGCCCAACTGCCATTCCTCAGCGCGGGTCAAGGCAATGGGGTAATGCTCGGTAAAGCAGGCGTTGCAATACTGACCCGGCGTGCCGGGGGCGGCGTTCAGCATGCCATCGAGACTCAAATAGGCAAGACTATCCGCCGTGATATATTTCCGAATCTCTTCGGTGGAGTGGCTGGAGGCGATCAATTCCTTCCTAGTAGGCGTGTCGATGCCGTAGAAACAGGGAGAGACGATCGGCGGAGAACTGATGCGCATATGCACTTCTTTGGCCCCGGCGTTGCGAAGCATCTTCACGATTTTACGGCTCGTCGTGCCCCGCACGAGCGAGTCATCGACCACAACGACCCGTTTCCCCTCCAGCACCTCCGGCACAGCATTGAGCTTCACCTTGACAC
>JBDSKU010000199.1:0-8450 GCA_039916745.1 Nitrospiraceae bacterium | reverse complement strand
GGTGCCGACGGCGCGGGCCGCTTCCAGCAGATTTTTCGTGCCGGTGACGTTCACGTCATAGAAAATCGAGGGATCTTTGGCCCAGAGCGCATAGTGCGCCGCCACATGGTAGAGCTGCTGGCAGCCGGTGAGGGCTTTGCGCAACGAGGCGTGATCGCGCAGGTCGCCCTCGACCCGCTCGACGGTCAGGCCTTGAAGGTTCTGGAGGTCGGATTCGGCACGGGCCAGGACGCGGACGTCGACACCGCGTTGGATCAGTGCACGTGCAACGGCACCTCCGATAAACCCGGTCGCGCCTGTGACGAGAGCTTTCATGATGGGGAGCGTATGGCGAATAGCGTATAGCTGAGAGCAATCAATCTGGGCTCGATGTCTGTGCCATCAGCCATACGCTATCAGCTCTCTAGTTCCGCCGGTTGGTGATGTAGCGCGCGATCTCGCGGAGCGGGTCGGCAGCAGGGCCGAACGACGACAGCCGCTCGATCGCCCGGCCGACGCAGCCGTCGGCCAGCTTCTTGGCGCCGTCCACGCCGTAGAACGTCGGATAGGTTTTCTTGCCTCGTTCGGCATCGGTGTTCGGGTTCTTGCCGAGTTCCTCGCGTGTGCCGGTCACATTGAGTACATCGTCGGCAATCTGAAACGCGAGACCGATATCTTCCGCATAGCCGGTCAGATCGGCCAGTTGGGGCTCCGTCGCGCCTGCGGCAATGGCGCCCATACGCACAGCGGCACGCATCAACATGCCGGTCTTGTGCTTGTGAATGTTTTGCAATGTTGCGAGGTCGATGTCTTTGTTCTCAGCCTGGATGTCGAAGACTTGGCCGCCAACCATGCCGAGATTGCCTGAGCCGTAGGCCAGTTCCTGAATCAAACGGACTTGCCGCAGGGGATCGCAACCCTTCATGAGGTCTGGTCGGCTGCAGAGGTCGAAGGCCATCGTCAGCAACGCATCGCCGGCCAGGATCGCCATCGCATCGCCATAGACCTTGTGATTCGTCGGCTTTCCGCGACGGAAGTCGTCGTTGTCCATCGCAGGCAGATCGTCGTGGATCAGCGAATAGGTGTGGATGAATTCCAGCGAGCAGGCCACGGCCATCAAGCCGGGCGGGGCAGTTCCGAGTGCTTCGGCCGCTGCAATCGTCAGGATGGGGCGCACTCGCTTGCCGCCTGCCATGAGGCTGTACCGCATGCTCTCGTGCAACGTGGTCGGTGGCGTCGTGGCAGGGGGGCTCACCTGATCGAGAAATCGATCGACTTCGATCCGTTTCTGTTCGAGATAGTCCTTAATGTTCATGGGGATAAGGTGCGAGTTGTGATGAGTGTCGTGAACCGGCGCGGAGAGTACCAAACAGGTCGGAGGCTGTCAAACAGAGGGGAAGGGATGGAGCCTGATGATCTTGTGTGCTCACGCAACGCGCGGCCTTAGAAGTCCCTCGTTGGACGCGCGCAGTGGAAGATCAGTCATCCCCCATCCCCAGAGAGAAACGAGCAAGCTTGGGAGGAACATGTATATCGTCCGATGCGCGCAGTGCGATCCATCTCGGGCGCTGACCCGCGGGGTTAAAAGTAGAAGCGTCACGGTTTGTGTGTCCCTGGGCGCTGAAGATGTTGACACGGTGTTCTGTAGTAAGTAGCCTGGCAGCGCCTCCCTTGAATAGAACGCAGAAGAAGTCTGTGGTATTGCCATGGCGGATGTATTTAGTCGGAAAAAGCGCTCTCAGGTGATGGCTGCAATCCGCTCTGATGGGAACAAAGATACAGAACTAAAGCTTGCTGCCATCTTTCGCAAGTCAGGCATCCGAGGCTGGTTGCGCTATCAACAGTTGCCTGGTCGGCCTGATTTTCTCTTCCGTCGTGAGAGGCTGGCTGTTTTTGTTGATGGGTGTTTTTGGCATGGCTGTCCTCAACATGGTCGGAATCCCCAGAGTAATCGTGAGTATTGGATCAATAAACTTCAGCGGAATCGCATGCGTGATCGTCTCGTGACTCATGAGTTGCGCCGCTGTGGCTGGCAGGTTCTCCGTTTGTGGGAGCATGCATTGCGTGTTCCGGAGCAAGTAAGCAGCCGGTGCCGCCTCGCCCTTATGCGAGCGGCTGTGAGAAAGGCGAAGCAGTTATCCAAGCAGGGAGCCAATCGGCTATGACGACGAACTTCACTTCGATAGAGCTTTGTGCTGGCGGCGGCGGTCAAGCGTTAGGTCTTGAAGAGGCTGGTTTCGAGCATAGTGCGGTTGTTGAGTATGAGGCGCAGTTCTGTACGACACTGCGCATGAATCGTCCCAAATGGAACGTATTAGAGCGGGATATTCGCGACCTCCGGGCACGAGATTTCAAAGGCCTAGATTTGCTTGCTGCAGGCGTGCCTTGCCCACCCTTCAGTATTGCGGGGAAACAGCTTGGCGTGGATGATGACCGTGATATGTTTCCTGCCGCTATGGATTTGGTTGAGGGGGCGCGTCCGCGAGGGGTTTTATTTGAGAATGTCCAAGGGCTCGCTTCTGTAAAGTTCGCTGGCTATCGCCGTACGCTTTTGGAGCGGCTGGCAAGACTTGGCTACCAGTCTGAATGGCGTGTGCTTCAGGCTGCAGATTTCGGCGTACCTCAGCTTCGTCCGCGCTTTATTCTTGTTGCGCTGAAACCGAGGGATGCCGAGTATTTTAGATGGCCAAGTCCACAAGAGAGACGGTGTACCGTAGGAGAGACTTTGGTTGACCTAATGGGAGCGAATGGATGGAGAGGCGCCCTGGCTTGGTCGAAGCGGGCTGCGGGCATTGCTCCAACAGTGGTCGGAGGTTCGAAAAAGCATGGAGGCCCTGATTTAGGGCCTACTAGGGCAAAGCAAAGGTGGCGCGAGTTAGGTGTTGATGGCATGGGCATAGCTGAGTATGCGCCGGACGGACACTTTGATAAGGCGGGATTGCCGCGCTTAACAGTTCGGATGGTTGCGCGAGTGCAGGGATTCCCAGACACGTGGGATTTTCAGGGCAAAAAAACTATTGCCTATCGGCAGGTTGGGAATGCATTTCCACCGTTAGTTGCGAAAGCTGTAGGGTTGGCTTTGCGGGCTGCGTTTGAAAGAAGAGCGTACTATCCAAGCATGCTGCAAAAACAAGATTGCGAAATTCGCCTGCTTGAGTCGGAAACCACGTATAGGAAATTATGCCGTCCCAGAAAGGCTCAAAGCGTTTAGTTCTTGAGTTTCTTCTTGAGAACATCGGAATTGTCGTTGAGGCGAAGGAGATTCAATCCTTTGCCGGAGGCGCATCTGAATGGGCCAGGCGGCTGCGCGAGCTTCGCAATGAAGATGGCTGGCAGATTCTTTCTCATAAAGACCGTGCCGACTTAAAGCCTGGCCAATATCTGCTTGAAACAGAAAAGCGACTGCCAGCATTTAAGAGAGGGGTATCCAAGGAAACGAGGGCCAGAGTTTTGGAGCGCAACGGGTACACATGCCAAATGTGTGGTGTCGCCGCTGGTGACGCTGATCCGTTATCACGAGGCCGTACAGTAAGGCTCACAATGGGCCACATAATCGACAAGTCAAAGGGTGGGAAAGATACGCCGGAAAATCTTCGGGCTGTTTGCACGAACTGTAATGAGGGCCTTCAGAATGCCGCATTGCCAAAGCCCGACAGAATTCATTTATTCGCGCAGGTTCGACGTGCAACGATTGATGACCAAGAAGCCGTTATGGGCTGGTTGCTTAACAAGTTTGGGTTAGTTGCTAGTAAGAAAAAGAGATAGATTCTGGCATTGTCTTCTGCGCCCCTTGCCTCTCGCCGCTCGCCTTCGCTATACTCCGCCGCATGAGTATTCGAAAAGGCGGCGGGGATTGGGAGCCGATGCTGTTGGGGATTGAACCCCGCAACTGCAAGGTCTGCAAGGAAGGGCTCTACCGCAATAAAACGTTTTTCAGCGGCGGGTGGTCCCGTTGTGCGCTGTGCGACGAGTTCGTCCATTATAGTTGCCTGGCCAGCGGCAAGGTCTCGTTCCTGAAAGTCCGCCCCCGCGTATGCAAGGCTTGCCGCGCTGCCCAACAGGGCGCCCCACTTCCTTCGTCTTCGCCGAAGGAAGAGGCTCCAACGGCCGTCGGGTCGTGATCCCCAGCTCACAATCAAGTCCGGTGGAAACCCGTCCGGGCTGGCATGTCTTTTTCTCTGAATCAGTCCGGTTCGTGCTTGCGCCGTTCATTCTCCTCTTCAGTGGGTTTTTCACCGCGAACTTCATCATCAGTGGCGAATATACCTGGCCGCGGACCAGCCGGACATTGGCATTGACGCTGACGGTACTGATTCTCTCCCGTGAGTTTGTCTACAAGGAACAGCTGTCGCGCAACGACTTGCCGGGTCGTGCGCGGTCGGCACTCCTCTATTCCTGTGTGCTGCCTTACGTGCTGGGCGTGGTGGTGATGCTGATCCTTTGGGCGCTGTAGCCGGATGCTGAAAAAAACCGCCAGCGTCGTTCTCGCCTCGAACGCATCCTCAACGTAGCCAGGGGCTACGCCTCCGGTGCGTTCGTCGGCTGCGGCCTTGCTGGGCGGCCTTTTTGAGCATCCGGCAAAAGTGGTTGTCTGTTATGCCGCAGGTATAGTCTGATAAAGTTCTGTCATGTTGAATCAATTTTCAGCAGCTTGCTAGCGAGCTGCTTTGGCTCGAGGACAGTTGATGGCAGAAGTTATTCGTAGCGGGGCCTTTCTCCAACAATGTTGGTCGGTACATCCGCTGTGTCTGAAGGTCAAGCGCGTTGAGCCGGAACGCATTGTCGTGCTGACGTGCAGTTCCTGCCGCATGGTGCATCGGGTGACCACCGATGCGGTGACCAGGCTGGATGCGACAGGGGATTCCACCTCGCCTGCATTCGATCCTGCACAGCCGGACGGGCTCATGGCGCTCAAGAACTGTATGGGAACCCATGTGCCCGCGTTGTCGGTCCGAGAGATGGATGTGTTTAAGGATGCGCTGTGGATCCGCTGTGCGGAATGCCGAGCGCAGTACAATTTGACGGTCTCCCAGTTCGAAACCCATCAGAAGTAGCCGGTCCCGGTCGAGCCGATCATCCAATCCATCAATGACTACCTCTTCACAGTTCACAGACGAAGAGACGGCCTTACTGGCCGATCAGCATTTTTTTCGCGTCAAGGCGAAAATCATGGCGAAGATGCGTCACTCGCTCTCAGCCACCCATGCGGCGTTGAAAGAAGAGGTCTCATCGACCGCGCTCGTGACCCCAGCAGGCTTCAATCAGGCGACCTGCCAATTTGTGAAGGGAGAGCATCTCGAATCCTTTCCCTACCAATATCTGGATTTCCCGAAACACTTTCACGATTCGAATGTCTTTGCCTTTCGGACGCTCTTCTGGTGGGGGCATCATGTCGTCTGTGCCTTGCTGTTGGAGGGGGAGGGGATCAAGCAACGCAAGGCTAGGATCGTGGACCGATTTCATCAGCTCGCCGGACAGGGGTTGGAACTGTCCCTGGCGCCGACCTTGTGGGAATGGAAACGTGGCGAAGGTTATACGTTGCCGATCACCCATGATCGCAAGGCGCAGATTGCCGCCGTGTTGGCTGAACGGTCATTCTTGAAGATTGTCCGTTTCCTGCCGTTCACCGATCCCAGAGCTCAGTCGGGCCAAGTGCCGGAATTCAGTCGCGAGACTTTTCGGGCCATCCTGCCGATCGTGACCCGCTAGTAGGCTGTGGGAAAATTCGTGGCATGCGGGACGAGCGAGACGGGCCAAACGAGGTGGAACCCAATCTGTCCACGTCGCGCCTTTCTCGCATCTCTCGCGCTTCACGGGGCACGGTCCATGGACGCTGGCGGGATTTTTCAGCATCCTGCCTGCGCCGGTATTTGTCTAAGGCCCGCAACTTGGGTAGACTGGGCTCGTTTCAACAGTATGGCGGCCAATTGCAAGGAGGATAAATCGTGAGACAGACAAGCGGACGACTGGGCCTCGGTATTCTGTGTGCGGCAAGTCTATTCATGGGAGCCGGTTGTGCTGGGAGCGGGAAAACGTTCTATCTGGATCTGCAGCAGAAACAAGCGGCGGCGCAGTACCTGGAGCCGGAGCCGGTAAAGATTGTGATCGAATCGTTCGAGGATCGGCGGCTGGAGAAGAACCGGCTCGGTCTGCGGAGCCATTTATGGGGCGGTGTGACCTACTTTAATGTGGCGGGAGAGCGGCCGGGAGATGTGGTGGCCCAGGCCCTGGCCGATCGTCTGAAGGCGCGTGGATGGAAGGGTCGGGCCTGGACGGTGCGGGTCGCGTCCAGCGGGACCGTGGTGGATTTGAGCGATGCCGACATTGTCATCAGCGGACAGCTGCTCGATTTTTCAGCCAACGCGAAGAGCCGGATTTTCTCCACGGCGGTCAACACGAGTAGCAAGATGGTCATTACCGCAAGGAATCTTGGCGACAAAAGTTCGACGACCAGATCGGTTGAAGGGGCGCAGCGCGATACGGTGGTCTGGTTCAGCGAAGAGGATGTGCAAGCGCTGATGTCGGCCACCCTGAAGGATGGGATCGATCGGTACCTGGCCGATACGACGATCGAGCAGAAGGCGTTGCGGCCTATACGCTGATGGGTGTGGGGGAAGAGGTGATTCATCGTGCGTGAACGTCGTTGGGAAACGACGACTCCGCTGACCTTTGGCCAGGTGCTCGCTGTGGGCGAACGGCTGGCGGCGTTGGGGTTGAAGCCGGCAGTGCCGGCGCGAGACGTCATCTGTTATATCGAAGAATGGACGGTCGAGGCTCCTGAGGATTTCGATCAGCTGGACGCCTGGCCCACGGAAGATGAGACGCTGATCCATGTCCGCGAGGGGTGGCGCGGCGACTTCTTTCTCCTGGCCGGGGCCTATCACACCGTCTACCAGCGGTATCAGGACGTCGGCACGTACTGCTCGATCAGCCATCCCTGGCGCATTCGCGATCCGTTGCGGCTGCACGATCCCCGCAGCATGCTCTGGCTGGGATTTCGTCATGCCCATTCGTTTATTCGCGTCCGGCTCCAGACGAGAGAGGTCATCACTCCTGGGGAGACGCGCGGTGATGCCGAGCGGGCACAGTGGATGGAGGAACGGCGCACGGCGTTCCTCGAAGCGATTACACTGCTGGAGCTTCCCGTCGAGACATCGGTTGAGAAGGGCCAACTGGTGTTACGTCCAGTCGATCCCTCCGTACCGTTTTTCTGTTCCTGGCCAGATGCCTTCGGGCCCTGTCAGCTCGAATTTAATACCTCAGACGCCTACGAGTTCCTGGTGCCGGCCAGTAAATTGGCTGCGACCTCTGCACCGGAGCCAGCCAGCATCCGGGCTTATCTGACAGGCTTTTCGGAGGACGCGCTGGTCGACTTTCAATCGATTGATCCGCCTGCCCGCTCCGTCTATCGCTGCTCGGTCCATTGTCCGTTGGATGACTTGCCGGAGATCCGTTCTGTGATCGATCCCGATGGCCGCCTCTATAGTACGCTCTGCGAGTTTCAAACCAGGGAACTGCTTCCCGCCGGAGAGGATGCTTCCGCCATTATCGGGATTGTCGGCAACAATGCAGGATTTCATATCGAGGCTCGCTTGAACCGGGCTCCGCTGGGCGAAGATTTGATGGTTCCTTGGTTGGAGCGGTTGATAGGGCATGGGGTGGTGTATGCTCCGCTCCCTCCCTTCATCTAACAGGATGCTGAAAAAGTCCGCCAGCGTCGTTCTCGCCTCGAACGCATCCTCAACGTAGCCAGGGGCTACGCCTCCGGTGCCTTCATCGGCTGCGGCCTTGCTGGACGGCCTTTTTGAGCATCCTGCGCGAGGACCATTGAAGGTGGAGCAAATCCCAGAGGGTACGCCTCCGGTTATTTCTCCCCTGCGGCCTCGTTGGATGATCGTTTTGAGCCGCCCGTGCTCTTTTCTTTGTTTGGCAATCTTGCGGATATGCTGAAACGTGAGGGTCCATGTCTGCCTTACACGGTATCAAGGGAATACTCTCCAAATCCTTCATGCCTCCGGTGTTCTTCTTTTCCGGGGTGACGTACGACACCTTGACGCTTACTCGCATCGACCGACTGCAAGACAACCTCTTGCTGCTGATCTATCTGCTGCTCTTGGGCCTGTTGATTGTGCTGACCGGGAGGTTAGGGATCGAGCCGGCGCCGGATCGGGAGGCGTTGACAGAGCTGTCGCCGTTTGCCCGATGGATGGTGCAGGCCAGGCCTTACTATCCCATGGCCAGCCAGTTTCTCCTGGGCGGGCTGTTCAGCGCCTATGCGATCTTCTATTCCCGTAGCGCGACCCTGACGAGCAGCGCAATATTTTTTGCCCTGTTGGTGCTGCTTCTCGTTACGAACGAATTTCTGCACGATCGGCTCTCCAGCCTGCGCCTCCTTGTGAGCCTTTACGCCCTGGTCTGTTTCGCGTTTTTCACGTTCTTTCTCCCGGTCATGACCGGTCTCATGAATGCCG
>JBDSKU010000198.1:0-15262 GCA_039916745.1 Nitrospiraceae bacterium | reverse complement strand
GGCTACACCCAGCGCGAGTTGAACGCCATCGCGCATCGACTGAATACGCGCCCACGCAAGTGCCTCGACTTCGCGACGCCGCTGGAGGTGTTCACACAGTTGAGTCATCATTCACCCGTTGCACTTGAAACTTGAAACCACCCGGTATAAAAACTCGTTTCGAGTTTCAGACTGGGAAAACTCGTAACGAGAAACTTGCTATGCGGGGATGGCTTCGGAGCGCGACTCAGTCTGTGAAGGCTGGCAAGCAGCGGGCATGGCAAAAATCGGATAGCGGGTAGGATAGTAGTCAGAGAGAACCATCTGCTTACAGAGCCTGGTGGAAGGATTCATGAGAAGTGGCCCGCGCAGGTTGGCCGTGATACGGCCTGGATCTTCTGACGGAATGGTAAGAATGACGGCCAGAGTCAATCCATCCGCGGCCGTTCCCTTCACTTCCGCCAGCACTTCATCCGGGATCTCGACCCTATAATTGGCATGGAACAGCGCTGGATCGAGCACGACGAATGCCAGGCTAGACTCCTCAATACAATGTAGCCACTTGAACGGTGCATCGGTCCCGTGGTCGAGAATGACGTACCGCGTCCAATCCGGAAACCCCAGGATGCCGGAGGGAAACGTCAGGATGGAACTATCAGGAACCTCCAGCGTACCGAAACGAGTTGACGAAAACTTCATGATTGCGCCTCACCCGATTGAACGACGTCCAGTACGCAGGAGACGCTGGAAGGCGTCGAGAGGAACCACCCCGGTACAGGATGCCGATTGGTTTTCTTCTTGAATTCTGACACAGACTTCATCTCGATGTATTTCAACTGCGGGGGGCGCTTCGATCCCTAAACGAATCTGGCCACCCTTGATGCCGAGCACGACGACTCGAATAGCCGGACCGATCGTGACACCTTCACCTCGCCGACGTGTAAGAACCAACATTGGTGCCTTCCCTGGCAAAAGCCACTGATCGATTGCTACTAGTATCGGCCTCTTTCAATCGTTCTTGAGGGCAGATGCCCCCTATTTCAAGAAGTTGAGAAGCGAACTCTCGAAAATACGATTTAACGTAGCGCCTGCGGCTTGAATTGCCTGCTGCTGGAGCGTCAAGCTTGAGATAGCCTCCACCAAATCGACATCCTCGTTGTTGGAAAGCACGGTGGAGAGAAAGGCCTTGGTGTCATCAAGACTGGACTTCGTCGTTACGAGCCGATTGGACAGCGCACCGACTTCGCCCTGAGCCACAGCAACCTGATCCACAGCTGTATTCAGGTTGGTCAAGCTTTGCTGAATCCCTCCCCCATAGTTCCCATTCAACGCCGCAACGAGGTGCTTCACAGACTCGAATAGATCGGTCGTCGGGCCGCTAAACGCCTGATTCCCTGGCACATTTGTCTTGACCGTCTGGCCATCTCCGATCTCGATGGTTTGCAATCCAGAGTTCCCCTGGTACTGGACCCCGGTCTGGACGCTGAACAGATCGCCGCTCGCCGGAGCTGCTGCACCGTCCCGGAGTGAGAAGCGCACACCCTCTGTCTCAATCGTGCGGCCGGAGACGTAGGACTGATTCGACAGCACAACATTCCGCGTTTGCGCGACAGCGAACACGTCGTCATTGCGTGGTCCTGTCGTTCCGTCTTGTAAGACGACTCGAAGCCCGTCAAAGTCGATATTCGCACCCGATTGGTATGCCGTATAGCCAGCATCGTTGTTCAGCGTGGAGGCAGATGCCCCGACGGTCTCCGTCACGGTAGCCGATCCCGAGCCTAGGATCTGCGCCGCAGTGGAACCGGCATCGCCGAACCTCAGAATAAGTGAATTGGCGTTGCCGGCGGGATTATTGATCGTGATCCGGCCTGGGGTCACAGAACCGTATGCCACCGTGTACGGCGTCGTATTGGCAACGTTGCGGCTCGCGTTCAACTTGGAGGCTATCTCGGCCGCCAGTTGCGCACCGGTATAGCTCCCGATCGCCAAGGCAACCGTCGTATCCGTGGTGCCTCCGTCATCGTTAACGATCAGAGTATTGTTCGCTGAAGTAATATTGAAAATATTCGTCGCACGCGTGGTGTTGTATACGTTCTGTTGTTTGGACACGCCAGCCAGGCCGGTCGTATCCACATCGCTCGTGGCAACAGCCCCAGCCGCAATGGGGCTTTGGTCTCGCCCGGACGAGCCCAGCAAAGACTTCGACGTCGACGCGGCATTGGAATAGAGCACACTCAGCGGCGTCCCGTTCGCCACGTCGTTTGTGATGCTGAACTTGCCGGTCGTTTCGTTAAATCCGACGGTATAGGTCGCTCCCCCACTCGCTGCCTCCAGTGCCGTCTTGACCTGAGCCGCCAATTCAGCTCCAGTATAGGCCCCTGCGGCCAATGTGGCTGTCACAGGTCCGGTGCCGGGATCAAAACGAATCCCGTCGTTGCTCCCAGCCGTCACCGTATAGATGTTCTTCACCCGGATCTCATAATTATCCAATGTCACACGACTCGAATCGAGCACACCACTGTCGCTCTTCACCACCCCGCCTGTATTCGTCGTGTTCGCGAGAACCCCCACTGCTGTGGAGACGTTGTAGAGATCGAAGGTGGTCGCGGCGGTGAACTTCACGAGATAGTCATTGAGCGTCACAGCGTTCGGATTGGATACCATGCCCTGCGAGATCACAGCGCTGCCGGTATTCCGTGCGCCGACGCCCGTCGAGGCAAGAAGGGCAAAGGGGGACAAACCATTGGTCGTGCTGCCGCCATTGAAGCCTAGAGTCGAGAGGCTGGTCCCGCCGGTGGCTTCGACTGAGGACCCCTGGCCGTTATTATTTGACGTGATGACGAAATGGTCGGTATCGAATGTCACCGTCACGTTTTTCCCTGCCGCCGAGAGAGTGGTATCCGTATTGATCTTGCGTTGCACGAGTGCGGCTAATCCAGAGCCGGTGAGGGATGTGGTCCCCAGTGCGATCGTTCCGGAGGTTGTTCCATCGACGTTCACAACCAACGAATCATTGGTGCCGCTGATCAGGGTAATGGGGGAGGTGATGGAGACACCAGTGGCGCGCCCATTCAGGCTGGTGCCACTAAACACCGATTGCCCCCCGGCATTTTCAGTATTTCCTAGCTCCTGGAGCTGCAGAAAAAGCTGTTTCACTTCCTGCGCGCCGATCACTCGGTCGGAAGGACCATTGGTGTTGCTGGCAAACTGAACGGCCAGCTCCTTGATCCGTGCCAAGACGTTTGTCACTCCGCTCAAGGTACTGTCCGTTAAATCAAGACGAGTTGTCGCAACGCCAAGGTTGCGAACACGCTGCTCAACTTTCCCCATTGACGCTCTGGTCGATACAATACGGTCAAAGGCGCTGGCGTCATCCGACGGTTGGACCACTTTCTTGCCGGAGGATATTTGCACCTGCGTCGCCAGCGCCTTGGCTCTGGAACGTTGGATACTATTGACCAGAACGTTGTAGGTCTGTTGTTCGGTAACTCTCATGGACTTACCTCTCCGCGTTACTTCTTCAAATCCAACAATATTTGCAACATGTCGTCCGTCGCAGTAATGAGCCGGGATGCCGCCTGAAATGCGCGTTGATACTTCATTACGTTAATGAGTTCCTCATCGATCGACACACCGGAGGATTGGGCGCGGAACGAGTCTAATTGCTCGTGCAATATCGTTTGGGCCTGAAGTTTGCCACTTGCCGCCTGAGTCGCCACTCCCACGCCGGTGGCAGCTGTCCGATAGGTGTCGCTGAATGTGGTACTACCGAGGGTGGAAACAGCTTTTGTTTGCAAGGCGACCAACGCCATTGCAATGTCGTTATTTCCTGGGACGCCGGCACGCGTCGAGGAGGCGGCGACCTTGCTGGCATTCGTCAACGACATACTGATCGACTTAGCCGTATCGGTATAGGAATTGAGGGAAAATACGTCATTGGCCGCGACTGTCCCGCTCAGGGTGCTCTGGATGCCATCGATGGTGAATGTTTGAGGACCTGTATAGGTCCCTGACGCAGCAGTGCTGGTGCCAGCGGTGAGCCCGAGCGAGGCTCGCGCAGTGCCCCCGGTGACGTTGACCGCCGAGGTCGCAGCCGAAGCGTTCGAGGTGATCGTGAAGCGGCTGGCCGACGTATCATACGTCACCACCACGCTCCGTCCCGCAGCCTGCAGCGTCGCATCGGCATTAATCTTCGTTTGTAACTCCGTCGCCAACGCGGTTCCGCTGGTATACGATTGTCCAGGCGATGCGGCACCGGTCAGCGTGATCGTTCCAGAAGCGGTTCCATCAACGGTAACCGTCAAGGTGTCGTTGGTCCCGGTCACAATGTTCACCGGCACATCTACGGTCGGTGCCGTGACGGCAGTGCTTGTATAGTTCCCCTTGATAGTCGCCCCGGTCGTGGTGTTGACAATGGAATAGGCGGTCGCGGACGAAAATCTGATTTCATAATCTTGAAGCGTCAGCAGACTGTTTGCCGTGATCGGTCCGCTCGCAAGTGTGGCACTGCCTTGATTGGTAGACTTGTCATGGGTCGCCACGGTAAGCGGCGAAAAAAAGTCGAGCCCTGTTGACCCGTCGAGCCCATAGCCCTGCCGATGGAGTTGGTTGACCTCGTTCACCAAACTGGCTGAGAGCTTATCGAAGGAGGTTTGAAGCCCTGGAATGATCGTGTCACGGACCGTGAGGAGGCCACTCAGCCGGCCACCTGAAATGAGTGGGGAAATGTTCATTGACTTACCATTCCCCATGTCGTATTGGACGTTCGACATGCCGCCGTTGTCCAGCGTTTCTACTGCGACCAGGTTGCGCGACACGTTATTCTCGACGACCACCTGACCTCGCCCGACGAACACCGAAAGCGCGCCATTCGCCCCGTCGATCACCGAGATATCGACGCGTTGGGCCAGATCGTTGAGGGCCTGATCCCGTTGATCCCGCAAATCGTTGGCATTTTGTCCCGTCATCTCCGCTGACACGACTTTACTGTTTAGCTCTGCCACCTGCGCGGTCAAGCTATTGATTTCGGTGATTGTCTGTTTCACCTGATCGTTCACCGAGGTCCGGCGGGTGGATAACTCTCCGGCCACCTGATTGAATCCGCTGGTGAGAAAGTCCGCCTTGGACAGCAACACCGAGCGCGGCGTGACGTCGGATGGGCTTGCCGCCACATCTTGAAGGCTGCTGAAAAAATCGGTCAGTTGGGCTCCGATCCCTTGATTATTGGAGTCGCCAAAAATGTTTTGTATCTGGGACAACTGGTCGTTAGAGATGTTGAGTTGCCCGAGCACCGAATTCGATGATGTAATTTCCCGGTTGATAAAATTATCGACAATGCGCCGGATCTGTATCACCTGGACACCGGTTCCAACTTGGCCGGGACCTCCGTTCACCGGGTCCCGTTCCGTCACCACAGCCTCCTGCCTGGAATAGCCTGGCGTGTTGACATTCGCGACGTTGTGACCGGCAACCGTCAGTGCCTGCTGCGCGACATTGAGTGCGCTTTTCCCGATATCAAGAAGTCCACCAAGTCCCATAATGTATGCCTATCCTCTCTGCCTAAGCATCGTACCGCCGATCCCTACACGTTGAGATTCCCCGGACGCTGAGTAGGTGTCCCGCTTCGGGAGGGCCTCGCTTGTGAGATGCATCGCCTTGCGGCACAAGGTTTGGATCCCGGCCACAAGCAGCTCATTCACGGCGGTCTCCTGGCACAAGGCACGAACTTTGGCCGTGAGCCGCTCATGGCACCGCTCAACCTCTCGTTTGTCAGGAAGGGCCAGACGATCGATCACGGCCTGCAAGGACAGCGTTGTACGGGAAAGACCCCAGGCATCGGCGCAGCGCTGGACCACCCCCTCGCGCTCTGACTCTAACGCTTGGAGCCCTTGGAGATCTTTGAGACGTTGCGCGTTGAGCGAAGGGAACTCTGCCAGGGATAGCTGGCGAAGGGCGTTCCGTTCTTGTTGCAGCGTGTGATTCAGCAGATCGCAGTGGGCTGCTTCGCGGGTGAGGATATCGAGAATGGCTGCAGTGGTAGTAGCAGTGTTAAACATATGCCTCTTTCTGTCGAGATTCGTCTAAGTCAGTGAAGGCCCCAGCCGTCTTCTGCTCAGATCGGTTCCCCGACAGAGAGAGGACGGATTAGAGCGCGGCCTCGGTCAATGCGTGACGAATGATTGCATCCCCAACCTTACTCCCTGTGACGTTGTACGTGCCGGCGTCCACCGCCCGGCTGATCTGCTCGATGCGTGCTTCACGGGCGGCATCCGGCTGGTCAGCCAGAGCCTTGATCCGTTGAATCTCCTTCGCCTGCTGCGAAATCTGCACGCGATCTTGGCGTCCGTCGCTGGACGGACGACGATTTGCCCCGACCGGAGCGCCCTCCTGGGCCCCCAGAAGCAACGTGGCAAGATGATCGGCTCTGCCATGACCTGAGATCTGCATAACCTTACTCCTCTCCCTAAGTTAGCCCCGAGTCAGCTGAGCGCGCGGTACTGGAGTTGGGGCTTTAATACCTATCGGCTTCTCTATCGGTTGATGAGCCGGAGAACTTAAGGGGAGTGGTGAATTTTTTTCCGTATATTCATGAATCATCTTGGCCAGCCCAAACCCGCCTGATTCTGCTGCCAGCCGACCGATTTCCTGGTCATAAAACGAGTAGAAATAGGCCCCGCCTTTATTCTCTAACGCGCCCTTTGGAACAGTTTCCCTCATGACTTTCAAGAGGTTAGAGATAAAGTAGCTTTCAAACTCATGTGCGGCGCCCTTCAAGGCTGCCAACCCTGCCTGCCGATCTTCCCCCACGAGCGCAGGAGGCTTCGGCAGGCCCAACTGAGCGTCAGCCGTATATCTGATGGAGCTGATTCCGGCAAGGTCGTGGTTCAAAATTCAATCCTTAAGTATCTTGAAATAGTTATCTGTATCAATATTTTATCTATATTATATCAAGATTAGCTTGAAGAGCTCCGGCCGAACGAAGTGCCGACAGAATGGCCACCAGGTCCCTGGGGGTCACCCCGACTGCGTTTAATGCCCGCACCACCTCTCCGAGTGTCACCGTCTCATCAACCACCACCAACCGAGACTCCTGCTCTTTCACTTCCGCCTGAACATCAGGGGTCACCGTCGTCTGGCCCGTCGTGGACCCAATCAACGGAGCGGGAGGCTGCGACACATTGAGCGTATTCTTGACGGAGATCGTGAGATTGCCATGAGAGATTGCACAGGTGGAGATCCGCACATGCTCGCCAAGCACCACAGTGCCGGTTCGTTCGTTCACCACCACTCTAGCCGACAAATCGACCGCCACGTCCAATCCTTCGATCGTGGCGATATACTCCACGACTCGGCCTCGAAAATTTGCCGGGATGGTCGCCCGGACCAGGCCGGCATTGACAGCAGTGGCACTCCCCTTGCCGAAGACGCCATCGATGGCCTCGGTCGTCCTGATCGCCGTCGTAAAATCAGGCTGACGCAGGAGCACCGACACGGTTTCCCACGATTCCACGTCGACCACCGCTTCCTTTTCGATGATGGCTCCACCAGGCACCATCCCCGCAGATTGATGGTTCTTGGTCACGGTCGAACCGCCTCCGCCACCCGTCCCGCCTAAAAACCCTCCGATCGACACCGGCCCTTGCGCCACAGCATAGACTTGCTGGTTCGCCGCTTTCAGCGGAGTGAGCAACAGCGTGCCGCCTTGCAGGCTCTTCGCATTGGCCATCGAGGAGACGAGGACGTCGATCGTCAAACCCGGCTTGGCAAAGGGTGGCAGTTTGGCCGTCACCATGACCGACGCGATGTTGCGCGTTAGCAATTGGATCGGATCGATCACGAGGTTCACACCCATCTTATTCAGCATCGACATCATGGCCTGGATTGTGAACTGACCGCCGATGACCTGATCGCCGGTACGATCCAGTCCGACAACGAGTCCGTAACCGATCAACTGATTCTCACGGACACCTTCAAACGAGCCGACGTCTTTAATCCGGACGGCCCAAGCCGGCGTCGCCACGAGCAGCGCCGCGAGCAGTGAGGCACCGATAGAGCATTTCGTCATCATCATGGTCATGTCCTGTACAATGTTCACCGTCAATGGTAGCGACGCAACAGATACTCCCGGCTCAAAAATATTCTCGCCAACCAACCTGGTTCCTCGATTTCGTCATCAAGATCCAGTGCCCCTCCATACGGATCGATGCCGATCTTTGCCGAATGCTGATGAAGCAGGGGAGGATCGAGATCGGCCCGGCGAACGACCCCGCTGATGACCATCATCTTGAGATAGTCCGTTACGGCCTGGCGATGCCGCTGTTCCCACGAAATGCCCGCCGTCCGCCGTACGGTGCGTCCCATGATCCTCACCTCCGTAACTCAGAATGGATAGACCCAATCCAACACCCGAACCAGCCAGCCGGGCCGCTGCACGTCGTCCACGACACCCAAGCCGGAATATTCGATTTTCGCGTCGGCAATGGCACTCGACAGAACCGTGTTCTTCGTATCGACGTCCACGCGCCGGACGATACCGCTGATCGACATCAGCTGGGTCTCGCTGTTGACGGTCACTTCTCTCTTGCCTTCGATGCGAAGATCCCCGTTCGGCAAGACCTCCGTCACAATGGTGGAAATCGTCCCGGTCAGCGTATCGGCACGGCTGGTCGCGCCCTTTCCTCCAAATTTATTCTTGGCGCTGGCATCGACCCCCAGTCCCCGCATCGTCTCACCGCCGAGCCGAACCCCGGGGATACCGATGTAGCCGATGCCGGACCCGCTTAATGAATTATTCAAGGTCGATTCCCGCTCGGCCTTCGTGTCAGCCGATTTGGACCCCGCATGTTTTTCCACAATCTTGATCGTCAGAATATCGCCGACCCTCATGGCCCGCAGGTCTTCGTACAGGTATGCGCGCCCATTCTCCTCCTGCCAGAGCGAGCCGATGGTTTTTGGCGGAGGCAACGCAGGTACCGTCAGTTTCTTGGCGACATTGGGCGAATTGTGCCAGTAACACCCGACGTTGACGAGCGCAACGCTCAGCGCGAGCACCAGCCGGACCGACCTATGACCGCGATTAGTACTCAACGCGTACGACTCCCGGTGCCACGATCTTTGCGCGCAATTCCTTGCCGGAATCGAGGTTTGCCACCGTAATGGACTGGCCGAGTTCTCCGCTCGATTTCGTCACGCCGGACGCTTGAATCGAGAGCCCCCCATGTCTGGCCTCAATCGCCACACGATCCCCTTTATGAACGGCGTAGGGCTTCTTAATCATCGTCAGACGAATCGGCATGTTGGCCTGCAGCGCGCGTGCGGCGCTCTTCCCGATGACATCATTGATGTTGGTCGCCAACTGATGGTTCAACTCTCGTAGTTTGATGCGCTGGATCGTGAGGTCTTCCGCTTCGATCAGGTCCTCAGCCTTGATTACCCTGACCGGCACGACGGCATCGACGGAGGCGCCGATGTCGGCGGTGGCATCGATGGTCTGCCAAGGCCTCCCATTCGCATTGATCTGGACATGAAAGGTCCGGCGCCCCAGGCCCTCGTCCAGTCCATGTGGGGTAATCATCAAGCCCGTGCTGCCCGGCGGCACATCGATCGACTCCTGCGGGTCCACCATCGTGGCATGGACCGCGCGTACCTGCCCCGCCATCTCCTGCTCCAGGAAACGCAGAATGCTTCGCTGAATATCATTGGGATGCAGCTGGTGCATGACCGGGGCAAGAGCAGGAACCAATTTGATCGCGCGAAGTTCAGGCCCTTGCGCCACCCGCACTGCTGCGGAAACTCGATCGGCAGAAACCGCATTCGCAGAACAGGGACCGACGAGGATACCAGTCAGCAGCACGAAGGGCATATACAGATTTCGTTGTGTCATATGAACACTCCTTTGTCCGTTACAGGCGAACCGTCTTACCGTCTGAGGTTGTTCGCAATGGACATCATTTCGTCAGACGCCTGAATGGTCTTCGAGTTAATCTCATAGCTCCGTTGCGCGATGATCATGTTGACCATTTCTTCCGCCAGGTTGACGTTCGAACTTTCCAAGAATCCCTGCTGCACGCTGCCGAATCCCGTGGAGAATCCACCCGTTCCCTGGAGTGGAGGACCGGACGCGAAGCTGTCCAGGAACAGGTTATTTCCCATCGCCACGAGGCCCGACGGGTTGTCGAACTTGGTGAGCTGGATCTGACCGATCTGCGAGGCCTGCGTCACGCCAGGCAACTGCACCGACACGGTCCCATCCTGGCCGATGTCGAGCTTGAGGACGCCGGAGGGAATGGTGATGACCGGATTGAGCAGATCTCCGTCACCCGTCACCAAGTTTCCGACGTTGTCTCGTTTAAACGAACCGTTGCGGGTATACATGATCGTACCGTCCGAGCGCTGCACCTGGAAAAACCCTGCCCCATCGATGGCAAGGTCCAACTCGTTGCCGGTCTGGCGCATGTTACCCTGTACCCATTCTTTGGCCACGGTGACGGGACGAACGCCTCCGCCGACCTGGATACCGACTGGAAAGACACCGATATTCGAGGCATTCGTTCCAGGAAGCCTGATGGCTTGATACATCAAGTCTGAAAACTCCGCCCGGCTGCGCTTGAACGCGTTGGTGTTGACGTTCGCCAAGTTGTGCGCGATGGTATCCACGTTGAGTTGCTGGGCGGTCATTCCCGTCGCCGCCGTCCACATGGCTCGAATCATAAAACCCTCCCTGCTAAGAGCTAATGGCTAATAGCGAATGGCACGATACGTCACATCATCCGGTGAATCTTCCCTCTTGCCATCAGCTATACGCCATTGGCTATTCGCTCTTTTTTACAGCACCTTCCCGACGTCCTGAATGGAAATTTCCGCCATGTGGTCGATGGTCTGAATCAGTTTTTGGCTCGATTCGTAATTCCGCATACCCTGGATCATTTTGACCATCTCGCCGATCGAACTGACGTTCGACTCCTCGATATGCCCACCTTGAATGTCCGGGTTCTTCATTACTTTTCCGTTTCCCCCACCCATAAACCCGTCAAGATGCTTCTCCGGCATACGGTCGTCCGGAAACTCCATGACCTTGATCGTCGCGACCGGTTTGCCATCGACATGAATCGCACCCTCTTTCGTGACTTGAATGCTGCCTGAGGGAACTTTAATTTCTCCTTTAGTGCCCATCACAAGATGCCCGAGATTGGTCACCAGCCGTCCCTGCCCATCGAGAGAGAGCATGCCATCTCTGGTATAGCGAAGCCCTTGTGGCGTCTTCACCTCGAAAAATCCTTTTCCTGTAATCGCCATGTCCAATGGGTTGCCGGTAATTCTGATCCGACCGGGCTCGAACGATGTATGCACGGCATTGGTCTTCACAAATACCCGCTCGGCTGAACCAGCCGGCCGCACACCAACTTGCTGGCCGAACCCGGCCGGATTGGCCAACGCCGACCCCGACACCTGCACACGCCCCATGACGGAGGTAAAGCCCTGATCGTCCTGTTTGAATCCAGACGTATTGACGTTCGCCATATTATTGGCGAACACCTGCATCTGACGTTCTTGTGCTACTGCACCGGAAAGAATGGGGTAGATCGCTCGATTCATCTTTGTTGCTCCTTGCGTGGCGTTGACGCCAAGTCATATCGCAACATGCATGCCAAGGCTGATGCCACGCATACGAGCCGGACCGTCCACTTAAAAATGCTGCAATCAGCAGGCAACTGAGCCGTAGCGGCAATCTATATCGACGGGTGATCAAGTAGTGAAAATGAGAAGGGGCACAACGGACTAGGAAAAATCTGCCGGAGTAGGAAAAATATCGCGAGTCGAACAGGACAAGAAAAAGATACTGGAACGTTCGAGGTGTTGAGTCTTGAGGTTGGGAAGCGCCCTGGAATTTGGAAAATTACGGGAGAAGTTCGGCGAACTAGGTCGCCGCCTGCACAGGCTCATGAGCGGTTGAATGGGTCTCTGGCGATGAAAAACGTACGGCCTGCCCATGGGACTTTGCATACTTCACAGCCTGCAGGGCCTGTGCGATCAAGCCCTCCTGTTCCGTCGCATCATCCGGATACCGTGCGATGCCGATGCGGGATGTCAGGAACAACTCATGGCCGTCCAAGGTGAGAGGCAGCCCGACCGTCGCCTGTAGTTTTTCCACAATCGTCGACACCTCTTGATGGGACGTAAGATTGTCGGCGATCACGGCGAATTGGTCTTGCGTCAGCCGCGCAACCGTATCCATCGAGCGCAGAACACCCTTTACCCTGGCAGCCTGCACGCGCACGAGCACATTACTATTGGCCTGGCCTTGACTCTCAGCCACCATCCGGAAATGTTCCAGCTCCACCACGAGCACCGTAAGGGGGCGGCCGGTTTTGGCAGCGCGACTGACCGCTTGATCGAGTAAGGTTTCGAATAATCGCCTGGTGGGTAACCCTGTCACGTAATCATAGGCCGCCACTTCAGGAACACTGTCCCTGGACGCGCTTCGGCGGAATCCATGCGGGCGCAGTCCCCTGAACCACAGGCCTCCAAAGATCAGGAGACCGAGCAGGCAGAGCCCGATGAGATACGGAAGAGGAGACAGCGCCATCGTGACCTCTCCCGCGCCTGACATCATGGCATTCAAGGTCGTAGAGAACGATTCAATGTATGCAAGCTCATGTACCATGAGAGTCGTAACGGATTCCGAAACATTTCAATATGAAAGATGTCCCACTGACTGTTTCGGTTGATGGCAGGAAGGACTTGAGGATCGAGGGACACAGAACAATGGGCAGCAGTGGCATCAAACGAGCTCCACGGTTCCCCCCCCCCCACGGCAGGAACATCCGTGTGGCCGGCTCAGGGAGCGGGATCCCGTGCACTCATTGCAGCACGTGCAGGCTCCCCTTGAGGTGCAAGACCGCTTTGGTATGGATCTGACACACGCGAGACTCCGTGACTTTCAAAATGCGTCCGATTTCCTTCATCGTCAGTTCTTCATAGTAGTACAACGTCAGAACAAGACGCTCCTTCTCCTGCAATTGCTGAATCGCATTCGTCACCGCCGTGCGCTCCCGCTCACCGAGGATAGTCGCAAGTGCATCGGGCTGATGCGTGTCGGCGAGCATGGCGAGAATCTTCTGCCCGTTCGGTTCATTGACCTGAATATCGTCCAGGCTCACTAGGACAGCGCCCCGAGCGCGCGACAGAAACTCGTCGAGTTCGACTTGCGTCATCTTCAACTCTACCGCGACTTCTTCATCGGTCGGCGGTCGACCGAGCCTGTTCATGAGTTCCACATGTGTACGCTGTAACAACGTAACCCGCTCATGCACCGAACGAGGAATCCAGTCCATGGAGCGAATTTCATCCAGCATGGCCCCCCGGATGCGAAACTCGGCATAGGTTTTAAACTTGGCTTCCCGAGTGGGGTCATACTTGTCCATCGCATCCATCAATCCAATGACGCCGACCGACACGAGGTCTTCCGCATCCATATAGGCAGGCAGTCGAAAGGCCAGGCGATGGGCCATCGCTTTCACGATATGCGCAAACTCTTTAATGATCCGTTCGCGTTGCGCTTCGAGCGCGGGGCCTACCGCTGGACTTGGTTGTGTCGCAATATTGTTCATCATCAGTATGCTTTCTATGTTCGTATCAACATGGACGTGCCTCTAGGCCGTGTGGATCAATTGGCGCCACAAGAACTGCACCGTACTCTTCGGAAGTTGAGGAACGGGCCATTCTGCGATCTGCCTCGCAAGCTGAACGAACGCTCGGCTGGCGGGCGAATGAGGGAAACACTCTGTCACCGCCTTCTGCTGAATGACCGCCATCGGCAGATAATCATCGAGCGGGATATACCCCATGTACTCCAGATTGATATGCAGGAAACGATCCGCGGCCGCATCAAGCTTCCGGAATGTCTGTGTCGCGTCGCGCTGACTCTTCACCATGTTGACCAACACTTTAAATCGACGTTCCCGGTGCTGCCGGCACAGGACCTTGATGAGCGCATAGGCGTCCGTCAGGGACGTCGGTTCCGGGGAAATCACGACGACCGTTTCCTGGGCCGCAGAGGCGAAATAGGTCACATTGGGAGAGATCCCTGCGCCGGTATCGATCAACAGCACGTCCACCGTTTTCGCTACCTCTTCCAGCTCGCTTTGCAGCAGCAGTTGCTGCGCGTCGCTTAAGGATGTGAGTTGCGGCAGGCCGGAGCTTGCAGGCAGCACCTGAATGCCGGCGGGACCGGGGATGACGATATCGGACAAGTGGTGGGAGCCGGCCAGCACATGCTCCAACGTATACCGGGGCACCAGCCCTAAGAGCACATCGATATTGCCCAACCCCAAATCCGCATCCAGCACCAGTACTTCTTTGCCGGCTCGCGACAATGCTATGGCAAGATTGGCGACCACATTGGTCTTCCCGACCCCACCCTTTCCACTCGTGACCGTAATCACATGGGTGTATGAACTTTCACGACCGATCATCGGTTTCGCGGTGTCTTCTGTACTCAGCATATACTTCATGCGGGAGCCTCCCTACTGCGCGTGTTGTGGCGTCGTGCCGCCGACGGAGGCGAGCATGTCGCATCCACGGGGTGACGAGAGGCCTGGTGATGTGACGTGAACAGAACCACGCTCGAGCAACAGATCGGCCAACCGTCCCGGTTGTGCCAGCTCGAGATCTTCCGGCACTTGTTGGCCAATCCCCCAATACGAGAGGGGCAAGGTCGTCTGGTAGGCCAGTTCGAAGAGATTTCCGTATTCAGCGGTCTCGTCCAGCTTGGTAAAAAGCAAACGGGTCGGCGCACAGACGTCATACCGCGCCACCGTGCGACGGAGGTCTTGCATCCTGGTGCAGGCGGACAGGACCAGATGTGTCTCAATCGGGCCGTACGAGTCTTTGAGTCTGCCAAGATGAGCCAGCCGTGTCGTCTCATTCGCGCCAAACCCCGGGGTATCGATGAGAATAAGATTGGCCTCGCGATGACGGCGGATGCCGTTCATCACGTCAGCCGTGGTGTGCGCAATCTCAAGCGTCACGCCTAACACATCGGCATACATACGGAGATGTTCAACCGCCGCTGTACGGCAGGTATCCAATGTGATCAACACGACTGACTTGTGCTCCTCCAGACGGTAGTGTGCGGCGAGTTTCACGATCGCCGTGGTCTTGCCGACTCCGCTCGGGCCGACAAACATGGCGACATTGTAATTGTCCCCCGGGCTTAAGAGCGGCCCGCTGACCCGAATGGTCTCCTCAAGGAGCCGATGCAGCGTCTCCCGAATCGCGTCAT
>JBDSKU010000197.1:0-3675 GCA_039916745.1 Nitrospiraceae bacterium | reverse complement strand
GCACAGGGTAGGCAGTGACGGAATGACGAGACGCCACCAGCCCCTTGCGGGACCGGTGGCGTCCGGTTTCTTAGTATCGTGAATGTCTGGAAGGCCCACCGACTGAGGCTCCTGGCCGATGAGCCGAGCCACGGTTCTCACCTTCGCGAGACCGTCGGCCAGTTGATTCCGCGCCTCGGCGTGGCCGCGCGCGAGGATCCTGATAGTCGCTGGCCGGCATCGGAGCCGGAGCCGGAAGCGGAGCAAACGCAGGAAGCGCGAGTTTTTTCGTCTCGATCTTCAACTGTCTCACCATGCGAAGATACTCTCGTTCTTCAGACTGAGAGAGAATCAAGAAGGTCGACCCTTCCTTCTCTGCGCGACCAGTCCGCCCTGTCCGGTGGACATAGGAGTTTGGATTGGTTGGCAATTCATAGTGGATGACTTGCATGACATCCTGGATGTCGAGGCCTCTGGCCGCCACATCGGTCGCCACAAGCGAGCGGATGTTGCCGGCCCGAAAGGCGCCAAGCGTCCGTTCCCGCTGCGCTTGGCTATGATTGCCGGTCAACGAACCGACCGAAGCCGGCTCGCCACCTAAATGGGCGGCTAAACGTCGCACTTTATACTTTTGATCACAGAACACCATCGACCGTTCTCCACCCTTCATAGTCTGGAGCAAGGTATGGACGAGTTGTGTGCGCACTTGGTCTCCTGACACAACATAATAGGCATGCACGATCGTAGTCGGGCTGTTGATCCCAGGGTCGACAGAGATGCGTGCGGGATCGCGCTGCATGCTCTGCGCGAGCGTCTGAATGTCCCCGGAAAATGTCGCGGAGAACAGCAGCGTCTGCCGCTCAGCGGGAAGGAGACGAATGATCCGTTGGATATCCCGCAGAAACCCGCGGTCCAACATCTGATCGGCTTCATCCATCACAAGAAACGTCACACCACCCAGCTTCAAGTGGCCGGAGCCGGCCAAGTCAAGCAACCGGCCAGGCGTCCCAACCACCACCAAAGGCGGTCGTTGCAAGGCACGGTATTGGCGCTCAATCGGCGTCCCACCATACACCGATAAAGACGTCACGGACGCTGGAGCATATTTACGCAATTCCATTTCAATCTGCAGCGCCAGTTCCCGCGTGGGCGCCAACACAAGAAACTTCGGCCCCGAAGAATGGCTAGGGCCGGCAGACCTAGCATAGGGGCCAGGCGCGGGCACAGAGGCCTCCCGACGCATGACTTGTTCGATAATCGGCAACAAAAACGCGAGCGTTTTTCCGCTCCCAGTTTTGGCCTGCGCCATAATATCCCGACCTTCCAGCGCCACGGGAATGGCAGCCTGCTGCACCGGGGTCGGTGTCGACAGGCCCGCCTGTAACAGGCGCTGGGCAAGGGAAGGCTGTAGATTCATATCAGCAAACGTAGACATAGAACTCCTTGTACGGGGCAAACTTCCTGGGACTGCACGGTCCGGCCTGATCAGAGGGCCGAGAAACGCATCGAGATGATGGGCAATTCTAGGAAGGAAAAGCGGGGCTGCCCGATAGGCAGCCCCGACGTGTCAAACACTCGTGACGGATTAGTACCGGTCGCCGCCTCGGCCACCGCCACCACCACCGGTGCGCGGCTCCTGAGGACGCGCTTCGTTGACGGTCAACGTGCGACCACCCAACTCCGTGCCGTTCAGTGCGGCAACTGCCGCCTGCGCTTCCGAATCCGAGGACATTTCCACGAATCCGAACCCGCGGGACTGGCCGGTGAACTTATCTGTGATGATTCTGGATGAAGCGACCGCTCCATGAACAGCAAACAAATCGCTCAGCTGTTGTTCAGTTGTGGAATACGGCAAACCACCGACGTAAATCTTAGAACCCATTGGGCTCCTCCTTTGAGAATATGTGTTGTCTTGGACTTGAGATCAAAGTGAGGAAGGAATGGGCCGAAGACGCAAACAGCATGGCGACTAAAGGCTGGCTTCCGATCAAGTTCCCACACAAAACCAAAACAACATCTGTCTTAGGCCTTGTCACTCTCTGTGGTACCACCACCAGGCCTTTCGCGATGATACACAAGGGCCACTCTACTCTTCAGCCCTCTCAAATGCAAGTGATGACGCAAGCCTGCGCAATGCCGTGCGCCGGTCTAGTAGGCCGCGGGGGAGGACAGCGGACGCTGAGAAAATAGAGGGATGGCGTGCAAGCTGTCAAAATCTAACACGCTGTGTCCACGCACCAGGAGCCCGACTTGGCCGATCGCCAGAGACTGATCTTCAACCGTTACGGCAAGCTGCCCGTCGAAAAACGCTTCGATAAAATCCTTGCTGATGATGGTATTCCGCTGGATTCGCAGCGAGTGCCAGGGAGTCGCTTTGGGCGTAATCGCCGATCGTCCGAGCCTCGTCTCCTGCCCATCTACGATTCGACTGACGTCCAGCGTCTTCGTCGCGAGATTGACCACCACCGCATAGAAATGCGTGGCATCCGTAACTCCAAACACTATTCCGCCCACTCCCGTCGCCGGGTCGAGCGGAAATCGCAGCCGGACCGACACATCTGGATATTCGTACTGAAACCCGCTGGCGACGATGAGTCGATAGCAGGTCACTGCCTGACAGGATGAACTCACGGCGAGGACGTTGGAGGCCGACGGGGCATCGGAGTCTGACTTGATCGTCCAGTCCGCAACCGGCCCCTCGCCAAACGCCAGCATCGAAAACCCGAGAGGCGCCTCGCCGGGCTTTTGCTGATCGAACGTCCACCGATTAAACAAGCCCTCTCTGGCCTGACCTTTCAGATTGGCTTCTTTTTCCTTCTGACTCTCTATCTGAATGGCGTGGGACCGTTCGACAGAGACGCCCCAGTCACCAGCCATCACAGTCACGGCAAAGAATACAGCAACGATACGGACAGGTTTACACGTCATCGCCCCCCCCCTTGTTCGCTCACCTCGACCCTCTCCATCTGTTTCTTACTTCGGTAACCGTTTCTTAATATCGAGAATATCCTGCTGAAACCGGTCGCGCGCCGCCGAGATGGCTTTTCTTCGTTGCCACCGATCCCAGGTCCACCAACGAAGACGATCGCGAAACTTCACGACCGGCGGCTGAGCGCTTCCACCAGGCGCATGCTGAAACTCGTAGCCCTTATGCGACTCGCGATTGTCGAAAAAACGACGGTAGAGATGATCGTACAGCCCCTTCCCAGAATCGCCTACACTCACGGTGCCCTCCCTACAATAACAGGTCCAATTGCTGGCTCTCCGTCACCGGAGGCGAGCAGGTCTGCCGCTGACAGACATAGGCCGTCGGCTGCCCGCCTACACTCGTCTTCCCCACGGCCAGCGGCAAGTCAGACTCTCCGGCACGAGCGGCTTCAACCACGAGCACCGCACGATTCGGCAGATAGCGTCGATGAACCGTCGCAAGCAACGACTCCGTTATCGCCTCGCCTCGTGTGCCGACCACAACAATTTCTTGCGGTGTCGTCAGGTACCAGTCCAACGAGCAGAGCAGCGCCGATGCACCATAGGCGTTATGTTCCATGACGCGCCGGAACACCTGGAACTGGCGCTCAGCCAGATCATGATACCGCTGCTCTCTTGTGAAAGAGAAGAGCCGCAACAAGACCGAGGCGACAATGGCGTTACCGGATGGGATCGCGCTATCGGTCCCGGACTTCATGCGATGGAGCA
>JBDSKU010000196.1:0-3053 GCA_039916745.1 Nitrospiraceae bacterium | reverse complement strand
GAAACGCCAGCCGCGTTCGGCTGGAGTTGTTCGATCATCCCGAAGATGCCACGGCCGCCAGGGTGATTGATCTGGATCCTGCGCGCAACCGCACTGGTGACGTGTGGCATGTTTGGGTTGACGGAATTCGCCCGGGCCAACTCTATGCCTACCGTGTGGACGGCCCGTATCAACCCAAGGACGGCCATCGTTTCAATTTCAACAGGCTGCTCCTGGATCCCTTCGCCACGGCGATCTCGAGGTTGCCCACATGGGAGTTCGGTCCAGCTCAAGGATACGATTCGTCTGTGCCCGGGGGAGACTCGGTATGTTCGACGGTCGATAATGCCGGCGCCATGCCGAAATGCGTGTTCACGCAGGAGCATTTTCACTGGCATGAGGACCGTCCGCCCAGGCACCCCTGGTCGAAGATGGTCATTTATGAAACGCATGTGCGTGGCTTCACCATCCATCCCAGTTCCGGTGTGGAGCATCCCGGCACGTACCGAGGCCTCATGGAAAAGATCCCCTATTTCAAAGAACTGGGGGTGACGGCCGTGGAACTGATGCCCGTGCAGGAATTCAATGAACACCAGGAGATGCGCTCCAATCCGCAGACAGGTCAGCCGCTCGAAAATTACTGGGGCTACGATCCCGTGGCCTTCTGTGCGCCAAAAGCCTCCTATAGCAGTTCGGGAGGGGTGGGTCAGCAGACGTTGGAGTTCAAGGAAATGGTCCAGGCCTTCCACGACGCGGGCATCGAGGTGATCCTGGACGTGGTCTTCAATCACACGGCCGAAGGGAGCCAACTGGGGCCGACGCTCTGTTTCCGCGGGATTGAGAATTCGATTTTCTACATGCTGGAAGACGATAAACGTTTCTACAGGGACTACACGGGCACGGGCAACAGCATGAATGCCAACCATCCCGTGGTGCGGGAATATATCTTAACCGCGTTGCGCTACTGGGTGGTGGAGATGCATGTCGATGGGTTTCGTTTTGATCTGGCCGCGGTGCTCGGGCGGGGCCCTTCCGGCAACGTGTTGCCCAATCCTCCGGTTCTCGAACTGATCGCCGAGGACCCGATCTTAAGAGATGTGAAAATCATCGCCGAGGCGTGGGATGCCGCCGGAGCGTATGAGGTCGGCAGTTTCTCCGAACGCCGCTGGGCGGAGTGGAACGGTCAGTATCGTGATGACGTCCGGCGGTTCTGGCGCGGCGACGATGGATGTCTTGGTCTATTCGCCCAACGCATCTGCGGCAGCGCCGACATTTATTCCAATTCGGGCAAAGGCCCCGAGAACAGCATCAATTTCGTCACCTGTCACGATGGATTCACCTTGCATGATCTGGTGAGCTACCAGCAGAAGCACAATGAAGCCAATGGGGAGAATAACCACGATGGGGCGAACGCGAATTTCAGCGAGAATTACGGCGTTGAAGGTGAGACAGCGGATGGCAGGATCGAGTCCATCAGGAAACGCCAGATCAAGAACTTCTTATTGACCCTCTTCATCTCACGCGGCGTGCCGATGCTATTGGGAGGGGACGAATTTCTCCGCACCCAACGCGGCAACAACAATGCCTACTGCCAAGACAACGAGACCAGCTGGTGTGACTGGAGCCACCGAGAACAGCACCAGGAGGTATCCCGCTTCACTCGTGGCATAATCGCCTTTCGTCGTGCGCACCCGATGCTGAGTACCGAGCAATTCTATACGGATGCTGAGATCCATTGGTTCAGCCCCAATGGTGACTTGCCCCACTGGACTGACCCGAGAGAAAAGCAGCTCGCCTGTCTGATCTACGAAAGCGACAACAAGGCTTTATACCTCATGTTCAATGCCAGCACTGAGGCGGTCGACTTTTACCTGCCACCCATGCCAACCGGCGTCCGGTGGCACCTCGCAGTAGCCACGTCTCACGAAGCGCCGGAAGACATGTTTGACGCGGGCAATGAACCGCTCCTGGATCAATCGCAGACGTACAACCTAAGCGCTCGGTCCAGCGCCATTCTCCTGGCCCGCCCGCCTACATAATCAAGGCAAGAGGGTCCAAGGAGGAAGGAACTCAATGGATAAGACTCAGCGCCGTCATCAGCATAACGGAGGGGAGGATCGAGAGGAGAGTCATCCCTGCAGTCCTTATTGGAGACGGGTACATCACCATTGGTATTTCTGGGTCGGCATGTTCTTGATGCTGGTGGCCATAGGTATCTACGTCATGACGGAGGACTTATCTTGGCTGCAGCCTACGCCGAAGGAATGAACATTCTGCGACAGGCGAATATCGGAAAGGCTCAGCAGCCAACTGATGTTGAGACGACTTCCCTACGAGAACCGCGGCACTGCCAATATGACTCGAATCTGGCTGATATTGCGGAAGTCTGGCGTCGCGGCAGCATGATCGCTTCATGGCTTCTGGACCTGACCGCGAGCGCGTTGCGGCAGAGCGTCGACCTGACGGAGTTTTCTAGCCGGGAGTCGGACTCCGGGGGAGGACGCTGGACCCTCGTCGCCGCCTTCGACGAGGCGATTCCGGACTTGCAACGTCATCTGGCGGCCGGCGCCAAGACGGTCATCCTCTCGGCGCCCGCCAAAAGCCAAGAGGTTTCGACCATGGTCCACCGGGTGAACACGACGAATGGGCCAACGACCGGCATCATCTCCTGCGCCAGTTGCACCACGAACCGCATTGCCCCCGTGGTTGAGGACATGGGAAGATGAATTGGAGTGGAGAAGGCCATCCTGACGACGATGCATGCCTATACGGCTACCCAGGCGATTATCGATCGCCCGAATAAGAAACCTCGGCATGGCAGGGTGGCCGCTGCCAATCTGATCCGCTTTTCCACCGAGGCGGCCATAGCGACGGCTACGGCGCTGCCGCAGTATGCAGGCAAGTTGGATGGCCTCGCCGGTCGCGTCCCCCTGACCATTGGCTTCCTCGCGGATCTCGTGCTCCTCATCAGCCGACGCACCACGGTTGAAGAAGTCAACAGCGTCTTTGCAGAAGAAGCGAACAGTGACCGATACCGCGGCATGCTCGGGGTGACCGATGAGCCTCTCGTCTCC
>JBDSKU010000195.1:0-2969 GCA_039916745.1 Nitrospiraceae bacterium | reverse complement strand
GCAGTAAGGTCAGCAAGATTGAGGCGCTCACGATTAAACAAACGATGGCACAAAACTCGATCGGTGAAACGCGGGATTATCAAAAGGAACCAAGCAAGCTGGAGTTCCCGAACCTCGTCATCAGCCTGGCTGAAGCGTCTGCCGGGACATTTTATGCCTGGTTTCAAGACATGGTGATCAAGGGGAATGCCGGTGAGAACAATGAGAGAGCCGGCACCCTGGAGTTCCTCGACCCGACGATGAAGGGTACGCTGCTGACGATCTATTTCCATCACCTCGGCATTTTCGGGTTTACACCGGAGAAGTCGGACGCCAATGCCGACTCCATCAGGCGGGTCAAGATCGAAATGTATTGCGAGCAAATGACGCTGATGCCAATGAAAACATAAAAAGAAACCGGCGGGGTAGTTGTACGACTTGCAGGAAGCACAATACGCGTCCATACAATGCTTGTATGAGCGGGGGCGTGCAGCGCGAAGGAAGACGACAATGAGTCTGCTCGTGGCATTGGTACTCTTCTTCAGCGTCGTCGGAAGCGGAGCCCCGGCCGCAGAGTATCCTCTGCAGCCGGGGGCGCCGAACGCAGCAACGAGGAAACCGGTTCTTCCGGTATCTCCGCCATCGGCACCAGTACCTATTCCCTATCCAAACCTGCATTCTTCTCAACTGCCTCAAGATCTGGCGGCCATCAGCACAATGATGGCCGACGGGAAACCGACGTCCGCCATCCTGGAAGCCTGGAAGAGATATGTGACGCGGCAGATGCAATTGAAGAGCCCGATCAACGTGCAGGACACCATCCAGCAGGTGCGGCGATAGGCCGAGACGCAGATACGGGCCCGTACAGATGCGCAGATAACACGCCGCTCGGACAAACGAAACTCCGTCGGTGATGACGCACAGCTCGCAACCATGGATCTGCAGAACGCTCTGCAAAAACAGCAGCAAACTTTATAGATGATGCACGACACCGCCATGGCGACTATCAGAAAAATTGGAGGATGAGATGAAGACGACCAGCAGATGGTTCGTGCCGCACGTGATGCTCGCGTTGCTAGTTCTATGGGCGAGTGCCTCTTTTGCCGCCGATGAGGTGACCGAGCGCGCGGTGCCGATGTTCCCTCAGATGCAACCGGCTCCCCCTCTTACTGGCGCGGCGAGAGGCGGGGGCTCTCCGGTGGGTGGAGCGGCAGCCGGCGGCGCGAGTGGGGCGGCCGGAGGGGCGGCAGCGGGAGGAGCAGCCAGTGGCGGAGCTGGGTCCAGTGGGGGAGCCGGGGCAGGACAAGGAGCAGCAATAGGAGGAGGGGCCGCAGCGAGTGCCGGTGGAGGTTTGGGTGGCGGTGCTGCGGCTGGCGGCGCAGCTGGTGCTGCAGGGGCGCAGGCTTCCATCGAGCAGCAAGTGGGCCTTCTCCAACAGCAGGTCAGAACGTTGCAGTCTCAACTCGCTGCACTACAGGCTGCCGTGCAGGTGACACCGAGTGGGGTGAAGCTGCAAGGCCCCACGGTCACCATTCTTGGTGGAATGGTCACCATTGAAGCTCAAAGTAACGTGGTGCTGCGTGCGGGCTCGAATGTAGACGTGAGGGCCGGGGCTGATCTGTCCGCCACAGTCGGTCGTCATACTTCAGTCCAAACCGGAGCGAATCTCTCACTCCGAAGCGGGGCGGGAACTCTGGTGCAGGCGTCGGCCCCCCTCGATCTGAAAGGGTCGATGATTTCGCTGAATGGAGGGACCAAGCCACTCGCGACCGTGGGTAGTCAAGTGCAAGTGATCCCCGGTTCATCGACCGGCCAGGTCATTACCGGTAGCCCGACGATCCTGGGGAACTAAGACTGTCTTCGGTTGATTCGCGTTACAGGTTCAGCGCAATAAAGATCTCTCGGTATATGAACCTTGGTGCCTGGCGGAACGACTGATGGAGCGGAGAGAGCGAGTCGTGCTGCCGTTTATTCACGTATCGAAAGGAGTCTTCATTATGGCCTCGGACAAGTCGTCATCTGACCGTATCATTCCCACCTTCTCTCGCCGTGACCTATTTCGCACGGTCGGCCTCGCTACCGGCGGAGCCATATTGCTGGGGCTCCCGAAAGTTCTCGGTAGCTGGACAGCTGAAGCCGAGGCCGCAGTTCAGGCGAGTGCGTTATCGACTGTCCGGGTTGCGCTGGAACTCGACGGAGCCTTCATGTGCTTTCTTAACTCCGTAGAAGGCGGTAATGCCTTCGCCGACATTGTGCCGGAGGCCGTTGGGCCCGATGCCATTCAGCGCAAACGTCCGGGACCGGCCAGATTTGAGGATATCGTGGTCGAGGTGGGGATTGCCGGTGTCGCCGCGCCGTTGAGCGGCTGGATCACCGAGATGCTCGCCAAGTTTCCCACCCCGAAAAACGGGGCAATCGTATATACGGACATGAATTATAAGGAGGTCAAGCGGCTGGAGTTTTCGAATGCGATCCTGACGGAAGTCACAGTGCTCGCTTCGACCGCCGCTGAGGGCAAGAAGCCGGCAGCGCTCGCACTTCGAATCACCCCACAAGCTACACGATTGGCTGGGAGCACGGGGAAAGTACTGGCTGTCCTTGGAGTAAAAAACAAGAACATCGTATCCGGTAATTTTCGCTTCAACGTGCAGGGGCTGGAGAAATCCTGCGGGCGTGTGTCCAAAGTGGACCCCATTGTCGCCAGACGCGTTGTCACGGGAACTGCAGTCGGTCAAGACAGGCTGAAGCAATCGGTTCCGGGCGTACTCGATTGCTCGATCGTCCGGATCGCGCTTCCGGAGGCCGATGCCGGCCCCTTCTACCAGTGGTTTGATGACATGGTCTTGAATGGAAAAAACGGAGCGGAACGGGCAGGCCTGTTGGAATGGCTTGATCCGACCCTGACCACCGTCCTGGCTTCGATCTAACTCGCCGGCCTGGGCATCGTCCGCTATGCACCGGAATCGATCACTGTTGGCACTGAAAGGCCG
>JBDSKU010000194.1:0-26335 GCA_039916745.1 Nitrospiraceae bacterium | reverse complement strand
GCCTTATGTGTTTGCCCAAGTGCAGAGCCTCAAGCTCGAGGCTCGTCAACAGGGTGAAGACATTATCGATTTCGGAATGGGTAACCCTGATCAACCGACGCCAAGCCATATCGTCGAGAAGATGATCGAGGCGGCGCGGAAGGGAAAAAACCATCGCTACTCGGCCTCGCGCGGGATCACCAAACTGCGGCATGCGATCACGGGGTGGTATAAGCGGAATTACAATGTCGATCTGGATCCTGAGACCGAGACTATTGTGACGATCGGTTCCAAGGAAGGGTTGGCGCATTTGGCCTTGGCGCTGATCGGGCCAGGCGACGTGGTCCTGACGCCGACGCCGACTTATCCCATTCATATGTACAGTTTTATTATTGCGGGGGGAGAAGTCCGCGGAATCGAGTTGCGTCAGGACAGTGACTTCTTTGACGATTTACAGAGGGTTTATCGCCAGACGTTCCCGCGGCCGAAGATTTTGGTCATCAACTTTCCGCACAACCCCACCACTGCCGTTGTGGACCTTGAGTTTTTTAAGAAAATTGTCGCCTTTGCCAAAGAACATAGTGTGATTGTTATTCATGACCTGGCTTACGCGGACTTAGTGTTCGACGGATATAAGGCGCCGAGCTTCTTGCAAGCTCCTGGGGCGAAAGATGTCGGTGTCGAGTTCTATACCCTCTCGAAGGCCTACAATATGCCAGGATGGCGCGTGGGCTTCTGTTGCGGCAATCGTGAGGTTGTTGGGGCTTTGGCCAAAATTAAGAGTTATCTCGACTATGGCATTTTTCAGCCGTTGCAGATTGCCAGTGTCATTGCGCTGAATGGACCGCAAGAATGTGTCAAAGAGACGGTCTTGCGCTATCAGAAGCGCCGAGATGTGTTGGTTGGCGGACTGAATCGCATCGGATGGCAGGTGACGAAGCCCGTGGCCACCATGTTTGTGTGGGCCAGGATTCCATTGCCCTATCGATCGATGGGATCGTTGGAGTTTTCCAAGCTCCTGCTCCGCGAGGCGAAAGTGGCGGTGTCTCCTGGGATCGGGTTCGGGGAAGGCGGGGATGAGTATGTGCGTTTTGGCCTTGTCGAGAACGAGCATCGCACGAGGCAAGCGGTGCGCGGTATTCGCAAGGCGCTGAAGCTTGGGGGCGCGGAAGAATGATCTCGCGCGTGGGCGTCGGTATCATTGGGTTCGGCACGGTTGGAACGGGTGTCGCGAAAATTCTCTTGGAGAATGCCCCCTTGATCAGCCGTCGGGTCGGGGTGCCGATCGAGCTCGTTCGGGTTGCCGACCTCGATGTGACGCGCGACCGGGGGGTGACCTTGCCGCCCGGCCTCCTCACGACCGATGCGAAGCAGATTCTCAACGATCCCTCGATCGACATCGTTGTGGAATTGGTCGGAGGATGCGACTTTGCCAAACGTATCATTCTGGAATCCATTGCAGCCGGTAAACATGTTGTTACTGCTAATAAGGCCTTACTGGCGTTACATGGAGAAGAAATCTTTGCCGCAGCGTCGCGCAAAAGTGTCGACATCGGCTTTGAGGCGAGCGTGGGGGGGGGGATCCCTGTCATCCAGGCCTTACGAGAGGGGCTGGCGGCCAATACGATCCAATCCATTTACGGGATCATTAACGGGACGGCCAATTACATCCTCTCGCGTATGACCCGTGAAGGTCATACGTTTGACTCGGTGCTCAGTGAGGCCCAGCAGGCTGGTTATGCCGAAGCAGATTCGACATTCGATGTGGCCGGTATCGATTCGGCGCATAAGCTGGCGATCCTGGTGGCGCTGGCCTATGGTACGCCGGTCAATTTTAAAGATGTCTATACTGAGGGAATTACCCATATTACGCCGCTCGACATTGCGTACGCCAAAGAGTTCGGCTGTACGATCAAGTTGCTGGGGATTGCCAAGTTGGTGGGTAACGAAGTTGAAGCCCGCGTGCACCCTACGATGCTGCCGTCCTCGTTCCCCCTCGCTCAGGTCGAGGGGGTGTACAACGCGATTCAATTTATTGGCGATGCTGTGGGCGACGTGATGCTCTATGGTCGTGGTGCCGGGGCTATGCCGACCGGCAGTGCGGTGGTCAGCGACCTGATCGCCATTACGCGCAATCTATTGAACGGCGCGGTTGGACGAGTGCCGGCCTCTTCGTTTCAGCAGGACCAGCGTCATCCGCTTCGTATCCGGCCGATGGAAGAGATCAGTTCTCTCTACTACCTCCGTTTTATGGTGTTGGATCGGCCCGGTGTCTTGTCACAGATTGCAGGAGAGCTGGGCCGGTGCGGCATCAGTATCTCGTCGGTGCTCCAACAGGGGCGACGTGATGGACAGACGGTTCCGGTCGTGATCAAGACCCATACGGCTACCGAGCGCGATGTTCAAAAGGCATTGCAAGTGATCAATCTTATGGCCTTTGTTTCTGAGCCAACAACTTTGATCAGGATCGAGGATTAGGCGAGTAATGCGATGAAATGCTGGCGTGGTGTGATCGAAGAATATCGAAAGTTTCTACCGGTAACAGACCGGACCCCCGTGGTGACACTTGGTGAAGGCAACACTCCGCTCATTCGGGCAACCAGGCTGGCCAAGCAGATCGCTCCCGGCATCGACCTCTATCTCAAAATCGAAGGCGCGAATCCCACAGGATCGTTCAAGGACCGCGGCATGACGATGGCGATTTCAAAGGCCGTTGAGTCCGGTGCCAAGGCGGTGATTTGTGCCTCCACAGGGAATACGTCTGCTTCTGCCGCAGCCTATGGCGCACGGGCTGGGCTGGCGGTCTATGTATTGATTCCTGCCGGGAAGATTGCGATGGGCAAACTATCCCAGGCCATGATGCACCAAGCGACGGTCATCCAGATTGAAGGAAATTTCGACCAGGCTTTGACCATCGTGAAGGAATTGTCGGTGAGCCACCACATCGAGCTGGTCAACTCGCTCAACCCCTATCGGATCGAGGGGCAAAAAACTGCCGCGATGGAGGTCTGCGATCAGCTCGGCGATGCCCCGACCGTTCATGTGCTGCCGGTGGGGAACGCCGGTAACATTACCGCCTATTGGAAGGGGTACCAGGAATACCGTGCGGCCAATCAATCCACGAGGCTGCCTCGTATGATCGGGTTTCAGGCGTCCGGTGCGGCACCCATCGTGCTGGGCCACATCGTGGAGAATCCGCAGACCGTGGCCACGGCGATCAGGATCGGTAATCCGGCTAGCTGGCAATCAGCGTTGAATGCTGTGAAGGAATCGTCCGGGGCGATCGATTCGGTGACGGACGAAGAAATCCTTCAGGCCTATCGGGTGGTGGCGGCGACAGAAGGCGTCTTCTGTGAGCCGGCATCCGCCGCATCGGTTGCCGGCGTCATAAAGTTGAACAAGCAGGGCGGGCTTCATGAAGGCGAGATCGTCGTCTGCACGTTGACGGGCCATGGATTGAAAGATGCCGATACGGCGATCAGTGTATCGGTTCAACCGAAAACCGTTAGAGCGACGCGGGAGGATGTCGCTCGTCTTTTAAAGGTATAGATATCATGCGAGCAGGGCTTCGATGAAATATGTGATTCTCCATGCCGACGGGATGGCAGACCGTCCCCGGCAGGAATTGGGCGGACGGACTCCTCTTCAGGCGGCTTCGACTCCTCACCTCGATCGCCTCGCACAAGCCGGGGAGCTTGGGCTTCTGGCCTCGCCGCCTGAGCATAATCGGCGTGGGAGCGGATTGATGGGGACTGCTATCCTCGGGTACGACCCCAAGAAATACTACCAAGGTCCCGGCCCGTTCGAAGCAGCCAGTCTAGGGGTTGCCGTCGGCGAGCAGGATGTGGCCTATCGTTGTACGATGGTCACGTTGCGGGCAGACGTGCAGCCCGGGAGTAAGGGTGGATTGAATGAGATCAAAAAGCTGGGGCCGCACGTGGTGATGGACGATGCGACCGCCGGCCTGATCTCGACGGAAGAGGCTCGCGAATTGATTGAAGCGATCAATGAGCAACTTGGGTCGGAGATGATTCAATTCTATCCCGGGTTAGGCCACCGCCATCTCATGGTGTGGGGTAAGGGGAAGTCGCGAGCGGTCTGTCAGGATCCACAATCGTTAGTCGGTCGGCTGATTGCCGATGCCTTGCCGACGGGAGACGGGGCGGACTTCCTCTGGAAGCTCATGGACGCGTCGTTTCAGATTTTGCGGGATCATCCCCTCAACGAAGAACGCAGTGCGGCGGGGCAGAAGCCGGCCAATTGTCTCTGGCTCTGGGGCGAAGGCCGAGCCATTTTCTGGCCAAGCCTTTCTGAACGATTGAAAATGGCCGGTGTGGTGGTCTCTCAGAGCGATGTCTATCGCGGACTTGGTATCATGGCCGGGCTTGAAGCCGTAGATGGCTCACGATTGGCTGGTGCAGATCTTCGCACCCAGGCGGCAGTTGCCCTGGAGGAGCTTGCCCAAAAAGATTTTGTCTATGTGCATGTAGAGTTGCCTGATGAGGTGGTCTACGGGTCGGATGTCGCGGCGAAGGTGAAGGCGATCGAAGCGGTCGATCGAGAGCTGGTTGGGCCGCTGCTCGAAGGGCTGGCCAAATGGGGCTCCCATCGTATCGTGGCCTTTTGCGATTCCGGCAACGTGCAGCAAGGTCCGGCGGCGGACGGTCCTGGGTTTTTCGCCTATTGTGACAGTGCGGTGGCTCCCTCTGCGGGAGCCGGACGGAGATTTATCGAGGCCGATGCTCAGGCCTCGACCGTACCTCCTCGTGATGCGACGAAGTTCATCGTGCGATTATTCGCAAAAGGATCCTGACGATCGTGGCGCTGATTGTCCAGAAATATGGAGGGACCTCCGTCGGTACGATCGAGCGGATCCGTTGTGTGGCCGAACGTGTCGAGCAAGCACATAAGGATGGCCATCGTGTCGTGGTGGTTCTGTCCGCGATGAGCGGCGAAACGGATCGGCTGCTTCGGTTGGCCCATGAAGTGACGGCGCTTCCGGATGATCGCGAACTCGACATGCTGTTGTCGACCGGAGAGCGGGTGACGATTGCTTTATTGGCGATGGCCTTGCGGGTCCGAGGGCTCGATGCCCAATCGTTTACGGGCCGTCAAGTCGGGATCATGACCGACAGTGCCCATACGAAAGCGCGGATTACCAAGGTGAGTGCTGACCGACTCCGCGAGGCCTTACGCAGCGGGGTCATTCCGGTAGTCGCAGGTTTTCAAGGGATCAATGAGCAGTCGGATGTGACCACCTTGGGCCGCGGTGGTTCCGATTTGACAGCCGTCGCGTTGGCGGCGGCGCTGAAGGCGGATCGGTGCATCATCTTTACCGATGTCGACGGTGTCTATACGTCGGACCCCAACATTGTGCCGGCGGCCCGGCGTATCGACAAGATTTCCTATGAAGAGATGTTGGAAATGGCCAGTCTGGGTGCCAAGGTGCTGCAGAGCCGCTCCGTGGAATTTGCTGCGAAGTTCAATGTGCCGGTAGAGGTGAACTCCAGTTTCAACGAAGGAAAGGGGACGCTCGTGACGCGTGAAGATGACGATATGGAAGCAGTCGCGGTGTCGGGAGTGACCGGCGATCGGAATCAGGCGAAAATCACGATTGTGGGCGTGCCGGATAAACCGGGTATTGCATCGAAAGTCTTCGGGCCGGTGGCGAAGGCCCACATCAATGTTGATATGATCATCCAGAATATGGGCCAGTCTGGGATGACCGATATTTCCTTCACGATTCCACGGGTCGATATCAAGAAGGCACTTCCGCTCATTCAGGATGTGGCGAAAGGTGTCGATGCGAAGTCAGTCGCTGTGACCGAGGCGATTGCCAAGGTCTCGCTGGTCGGTGTCGGGATGCGTTCTCATTCGGGCGTCGCGGCAAAAATGTTCGATGTGTTGTCGGAGGAAGGTGTGAATATTCTCATGATCAGCACGTCGGAGATCAAGATCTCCTGTGTCATCGATGAAAAGTATGTGGAGCTCGCCATGCGTTCGCTGCATACCGCGTTTGGATTGGATCAGCCGTTGGCTATGGACCGAGCCGCGAAGTAACGGATTTCTGATGATGTGAGTCTCGGTCAGGATTGTCCTGCTCCGGTATCTTTTTTATGGCTCGAACAACACCTCAGTCACGATCCTCACAAGGCAAGCCGGGCACTTCCTCATCGTCCGGTATGCCTTCTCCTGCCGTAAAGCCTGCAGTATTGGAAATCTACGACACCACGTTACGGGACGGAGCTCAGGCCGAGGACGTCAGTTTCTCGGCGGAAGATAAGGTTCGGGTCGCGCAACAGTTGGATGGGCTTGGCGTACAGTTCATCGAAGGCGGGTGGCCCGGCGCGAACCCCAAAGACATCGAATTCTTCCGGATGATCAAGACGATCCCGTTGCAGACGGCGACAGTCGTGGCATTCGGGTCGACCAGAAAAGCCAGCAATGCGGTACAGAACGACCCTAATATCAAGGCATTGCTGGATGCCGAGACCAAGGTCATCACGCTCTTCGGGAAAAGTTGGTCATTGCACGTCACCGACGCGCTCGGTATTTCCCTCGCGAAGAATCTTGAAATCATCAGCGATTCAGTGGCCCATCTCCGCTCCAAAGGTCGGCGGCTGTTCTACGACGCGGAGCATTTTTTCGATGGGTACAAGACGAATCCGGACTATGCGCTAGAGACGATTCGCCAAGCGGTGGCCGCCGGCGCCGAACGGGTGATTCTCTGCGATACCAATGGCGGGACGATGCCCTGGGAGATTAAAGAGATTTGCCAGATCGTTCGTCGGGAATGTGCCGTGCCGCTGGGGATTCACGCGCATAACGATTGTGAAATGGCTGTCGCGAACTCCCTGGTGGCGATCGAAACCGGTGTGCTGCAAGTGCAAGGGACGATTAACGGGATTGGTGAGCGGTGCGGCAATGCCAATCTCTGTTCGATCATTCCCAATCTTGAACTGAAGATGAAACGGGTGGTGTTGGGAGACCGGTTGAGTCATCTCAAGCGGGTTTCTAGATTCGTGACGGAAATCGCGAACCTTATGCCCAACACGCATCAGCCGTATGTGGGAGATTCGGCGTTTGCCCATAAGGGTGGAATCCATATCCATGCTGTACTAAAGAATGCCGCCACCTATGAACATGTGATTCCCGGGTTAGTCGGGAACCGCCAGCGTATGCTGGTGTCGGATGCGGCGGGTCGGAGTGGGCTTCTGGAGAAAGTCGAGGCTTACGGGATCAAATTGGACAAGGGCCACGCCAAGTTGCAGGAATTGATCGATGTGCTCAAGGAGCGTGAAAGTCAGGGCTACCAATTTGAGGCGGCAGAAGGTTCCTTCGAGTTGCTGATGCGAAAAGCGATGGGGACCCACAAGTCGCCTTTTCAACTCCTGGGCTTTCGGGTGATTATCGAAAAAAAACAAGACCATGGCGCCTCATCGTCGGAAGCCACAGTGATGGTGAAGGTCGGCGACGTGGTGGAACAAGCGGCAGCGATTGGGGCTGGGCCGGTTAATGCGCTCGATCATGCGCTACGGAAAGCGTTGGAGAAATTCTATCCCCAGCTCCGAGAAGTCAAACTGCTCGACTATAAAGTGCGCGTGTTGTCGGCTAATCGTGGGACGGAGTCCAAGGTCAGGGTATTGATCGAATCAGGCGATCAGAAGGATAAATGGGGCACCGTCGGTGTATCCAAGAACATCATGGAAGCAAGCTGGCAAGCGCTGGCGGACAGCATTGAGTACAAGTTGCTGTCCAAAGACTCATGAATACAGGTAAGTCTTGCATGTTTGTCCTTGACAGTACCCCTAACCTCACGTAACTTATGGTGAAACTGACCATTGGGCGAGTCGAGCTGTGAGCCGACCGCTCGAGAGGCTTGTAGAGGCATCGGAGGGGAAAGTATGAGGAAAGCGGATATCGCGAACGAAATCTACAAGCAGGTCGGTATTTCGAAGAACGAAGCCGCAGATATTGTCGAACTTGTGTTGAATATGTTGAAAGAAGTGCTGCATAAGGGAGAGTCGGTTAAGATTGCCGGATTTGGAAACTTTGTGGTGCGTAGCAAAGGGGCACGGAAGGGTCGAAACCCTCGAACGGGTGAAGAAATCGGGATTACGCCCCGCCGTGTCGTAACCTTTCGTCCTAGTCAAGTGTTTAAGAAATACGTCAATTCATAGCGCCGTTCACTCACCTTAACTCATCCCACCACGAGGACCGGTCATGGGGAACGAGCCCAGGCTGGGCAGCAAGGTTTTTTATAAAATCGGCGAAGTGAGCCAGATCGCCAAGCTGCCGGCTTACGTGCTCCGATTCTGGGAATCGGAGTTCCCGTTTCTGAAGCCCAAGAAAAGTCGTGGGAATCAGCGGCTCTATGTCAGGCGAGAAGTCGAAACGGTGTTGGAAATCAAGCGGATGCTCTATGAAGAGGGGCATACCCTTGCAGGGGTGAAACGATATTGGGCCAGGCGAGGCCGGGTCGCAAGCCAGCAGCTACGACCTAAAGAGCTCGCGCAGAAGCTGCGAGGGAATCTCCAAGCGATTCTCAAAATTTTGGAGTCGTATTAAGCGTAGCAACGGTCCTGATTCGTCTCTTTCAAGCCGGTTGCATTCCGGGCGCTTCCAAGGAGACAATGCGGGAGTCGGTGATATTGAATAGAGCCCGTCGGGGCGTGGCGCAGCCCGGTAGCGTACTCGCTTGGGGTGCGAGTGGTCGGCCGTTCAAATCGGCTCGCCCCGACCAAAATATCGAGTGCTGAGGACTGAGACGAAGAGGATAGTCGTGAACTCGGTTCTCAGCACTCAGCACCGAAACAGAGAGCTGCCGCTGGCAGCTTTTTTATTTCTAGCGGAACGATGCGCATTTTAGTCACCAACGATGATGGGATTCACTCGCCTGGGTTGACGGTGCTGGCTAAGGCTTTGTCCAAGGTGGGCGAGGTATGGGTCGTTGCGCCGGATCGTGAGCGGACCGCAGCCGCCCATGCGGTGACGCTTCATAAACCGCTACGAGTGCAGCAGTTGGGGACGCGGATCTATGCGGTCAGTGGTACGCCAGTCGATTGTGTGAATTTGGCCGTCTTAAAAATTCTGCCTGCACCGCCCGATCTCCTCGTGTCGGGAATCAATCGAGGCGTGAATCTGGGCGACGACGTGTTGTATTCAGGAACGGTGTCGGCCGCAATGGAAGGAACGATTCTCGGTATTCCCTCTATGGCTGTGTCTCAGGAGGGGCAGGAGCATTTTTATTTCGACGCCGGGGTCCGGTATGCCGTTCGTATCGCACGTCTGATTATGAAAGAGGGTTTGCCGGACGAAACGCTGGTGAATCTGAATATTCCCGATCGGCCGTTCAAGTCCATCACCGGAGTCCGAGTGACGTGTCTCAGCCGCAGGCGCTTTCATAATCCGATCATCGAAAAAATCGATCCTCGTGGTAGGACGTACTATTGGATCGCCGGGACTCGTGTGTCCTGGAGCCGAAGCAAAGATGCCGATCATGAGGCGCTGGAGCAAGGTGCGGTTTCGCTCACACCCATTCACCTCGATACAACCAATCACGCGGTGTTGGATCGATTCCGGACGTGGGAAACGGTGCGTCGACAGGATATGCGTCAGGTGACAGCCGCGGTAAAGCCTAAGGGCAGGAAGAGGGGGTAGGTCCTGTGGGGAATCTGATCGAAGCGATCATCACGGAGCTCAGCCGGTTCGTCGTATCGATGATCTCGACGTTCGGCTACACCGGGATTTTCATCACCATGGCGATTGAGAGCGCCTGTATTCCCTTGCCCAGCGAGATCATCATGCCCTTTGCCGGATATCTTGTGACATCGGGACAGTTCACGATGCTCGGCGTGACATTGGCCGGCGCCATTGGGAACGTCGCTGGGTCGATTGTGGCCTACTATGTCGGTGTGTGGGGCGGTCGGCCGTTCGTCGAGCGATACGGACCCTATATGTTGGTGTCGCGAACAGACATCGAGATGGCGGATCGATGGTTTGCCAAATATGGCGAGGCCGCCGTATTTTTGGGCCGGATGCTCCCAGTCGTCCGAACCTTCATCTCGTTGCCGGCCGGCATTGCCGGAATGAATATTTATCGGTTCGTACTCTTCACCTTTCTCGGTGCGCTGCCCTGGTGTTATCTCCTCGCCTATATCGGTGTAAAAATGGGACAGGAGTGGGAACATCTGAGAGACTATTTCCATCAGTTCGACGTCGTGATCGGCGTGAGCTTGGCGATCATGGTGGGCTATTTCCTCTGGTCGCATTGGCCGAAGCGCCGCATCACTCCGGAGTTGTAATCAGCCCATGCTCTCGATCTACAACACACTCACGGGAAAAAAAGAGCCGTTTCACTCACTTCAGCCGAAGACCGTTCGAATGTATGTCTGTGGCGTGACCGTCTACGACTATTGCCATATCGGCCATGCGCGGAGCGCGCTCGTGTTCGACGTGATCCGGCGCTATCTGGAGTTCAACGGCTACCAGGTTGAATTCGTCAAGAATTTCACCGATGTGGATGACAAGATTATCAAGCGGGCATATGAACGAGGCGTGTCCTGCGACGTCATTACCGCCGAATTTATCGAGGCCTACTATCAGGACATGGGGAAGCTGGGTATTCGTCGGGCAACGAACGAGCCGAAAGCGACGGAGCATATGGCCGAGATCATTGCGCTGGTCGGCACGTTGATGCAGAAAGGTCTCGCCTATCCAGTGGCCGGTGATGTCTATTTCCAGGTTGAGAAGTACCAGGCCTATGGCCGCCTCTCGAAACGGAAGCTCGAGGATCTGCAGGCCGGTGCCCGAGTGGATGTGGATGAACGAAAGCGTCATCCGATGGATTTCGCGCTCTGGAAGGGCAGCAAGCCGGGCGAGCCGTCATGGGAGAGCCCCTGGGGCCCAGGACGGCCTGGTTGGCATATCGAATGTTCTGCTATGGCGATGCGTCATTTAGGTGAGACCTTCGATATTCATGGCGGAGGGATGGATCTCATTTTCCCTCACCACGAAAATGAAATCGCTCAGTCCTGCGGCGCGACGGGGAAGGAATTTGCGCGCTACTGGGTTCACAACGGGTTCGTGCAAATCAATCAGGAGAAGATGTCCAAGTCCCTGGGGAACTTCTTCACGATCAGAGAGATCTTTGAGAAATCCGAGTGGCCGGAGGAGATCGCAGGAGAGATGCTGCGCTACTTTCTCCTCGCGACGCAATATCGTGGCCCGCTCGATTTTTCCGATCACGCCATCAAGGAAGCCAAGCAAGCACTGGATGGATTCTACGACCTGTTCACGCGACTGACAGAGTCAGCGGGAGAATCCGAGGCTGAAAAGGGGCTGACCGAAGTGATTGAGCAATGCCGAGTCGCATTTCGAGAGGCGCTGGACGATGATTTCAACACGCCAATGGCGCTTGCGGCTTTTCAGAAACTGAGAAGTGATGCCAATAAGCTCGTGGAACAGGGGCTGTCAACGAAGGCGCGACTGCAGGCGCGCGCAGCCTTCAGGGAGTTGGGTTCTGTCCTGGGGCTCTTTCAATTAGACGCCTGGCGATTTAACCCGGTTAGAGTTCAAGCATCCGAGGTTGCGGCTATTCAAGAGGACATACTTGCTTTAGTCAACGAAAGTCTGTCCGATACCAATATTGACGCGAAGCTCAAGGAACGCAATGAAGCCAGGAAACAGAAAGATTTCAAGAAGGCCGACGAGATTCGTCAGTTCCTCGCCTCCCACGGCATCGCCATCGAGGACAAGCCCGATGGCACCAGTCGCTGGAAGCGATAGTCCTCAGGATCTGATCTACGGGCTGCATGCGGTGCGTGAAGCCTTGCGTGCCGGTTCGCGCCCGCTGCAACGGCTGGTCCTGATGCGAACCGATCGGCAGTTTTCCGATCTCGTGCAGTTGGCGAAGGTCAAGCGAGTTCCGGTTCATATCGAACCTCCTCCTGCCTTCGCTCGATTGGTGCCGACCGGGAATCACCAGGGCGTGATTGCGTTCATTGCGGCAAAATCCTACAACACGACGGAGGAGATCCTCGAACGAGCGAAAACACGAGGGGAGCAGCCCTTCGTTGTGCTTCTCGACGGGGTCGAAGATCCCCATAACTTAGGCGCGGTTTTGCGGACGGCCGAAGCGGCGGGTGTCCATGGGGTATTTATTCCGGAGCGTCGCGCCGTCGGTCTGACGCCGGTCGTGGCAAAGGTATCGGCTGGGGCGCTCGATCACATCTATGTCGGGTGCGTGAGTAACCTGATTCGTCTGATTCAGGACCTCAAAAAGACCGGCCTGTGGGTCTACGGCGTCGACCCACAGGCAGAGAAGCTCCACACCGACATCGACATGACCGGGCCGATTGCGCTGGTGCTCGGAGGAGAAGGGGAAGGCATTCGTCCCGGTGTACTGGGGGAGTGCGACGACCGGATCAGAATTCCCATGCAGGGCCGTGTCCAGTCGCTGAATGTCTCAGCTGCAGCAGCCGTGACGTTGTTTGAAGTGGTTCGCCAGCGCCGCCGAGTTGTGGCGCCAGCGGCGAAGCCTACCGGATCTTGATCGTCCCGTCTTGGATCGCGGTCTTGAGCAGCTGCGCGGTATTCGACACACGCATCTTTTTCATCATGTTGGCCCGGTGCGCCTCGACGGTCTTGACGCTGATCTTGAGTCGCTGCCCGATTTCCTTGTTTTTGAACCCAGCCCAAATCAGTTCAAGGATCTCCTGTTCGCGACTGGTGAGGGATTCTGGTCGCTTCTTGCGTGGTGGCGGGGCTAGGGTCGCCAGGGACGGCTTGGGCTTCGTTTTCGTCTTCGGTTTCGGCTTTGCAGCCGGTGCGATCCGTGCCATTATCGTGTTCTCCTTTAATGAATGAAAGAGTGCAGTATAATTCAACTTGACGGAGAACTTCTCAGGAGTAAACCCTCGCCAAGCAGGCGAGGAGATTATAGAGAACTCTTACGCTATAAGTAAATTCAGGGAGATGGCCCTAGACAAAATACCTAGTCCTTTTCATTTGGCATGCGAAGTGCGTCGCTCGACGTTCCGAGCTCTCACCGGTTTTTGAGTCGATTATGCACGAATGGCCACTCTATCTTCTGGTCGGGACCCTCGGCGCGCTGATTGGCAGTTTTCTCAACGTCTGCATATTCAGACTTCCCCGAGGTGAATCGATCGTCTGGCCCGGCTCCCATTGTCCCTCATGTGCGCACCCCATCGAGTTCTACGATAATATTCCGCTGGTGAGTTACCTCTGGCTTGGAGGCCGTTGCCGGGCTTGCCGCACATCCATTTCGATACGCTATCCCTTGGTCGAAGCTGCCAACGCACTCGGCTATCTCACAATCTTGTGGTTCTTCGGCCCCAGCTGGACGGCCGCTCTCTATGCCTTGCTGTTTTCGGCATTGGTCGTGGTGACGGGAACAGATCTCACACATAAAATGATCCCTAATGTCATTACGATACCTGGCATAGTGGTTGGACTACTGGGCGCAGCGACCGTTCTGCCGGTTGGTATGGTCAACTCGGTGCTTGGCCTCACCATCGGAGGCGGGATCCTCTGGCTCTTGGCCTGGCTGAGTCCCTATCTGTTTGGCAAGGAGGGAATGGGAGGGGGCGATATCAAGCTGCTGGCGATGGTCGGTGCCTTTCTTGGCTGGAAGCCAGCGCTCCTCACGATCATGATCGGTTCACTCACGGGGTCTGTCATCGGCATTAGCTTGATCGCTCTACGCATCATCAAGCGTGATGACTATATCCCCTTTGGCCCCTTCCTTGTCTTGGGTGCCCTCCTCTCTATGTTTTTCGCCCAGCCGCTCCTCGATTGGTATCAAGGTCTCCTCGGCCCTGGCTACTAAGGCTCACGTAGTATCTATTTGGGCATCCCCCTGTATCTGAAATAGTAACTACTTCTCTAGTCTTCTCTCTATTTGTTGCTTAAGGCATGAGCCCGCTCCGCCGCCATATCTTTTCGCGAAACGTGAAACTCTGTGAAATTTCGAAGTATTCCGTGTCACCCCTCAGTAAGTATTCATCCGTATAGGCGTGGGCATGAGTCTTGGAAGACAGGTTGATCATCCTAAGTGGAATTCTTCTTCGAGGGGCTATGCCGAAAGACCGACAGATGCAGGAACAGGGCTGGAGTCTGGCAGAGCTTCTCATTGTATTAGCGATCATGGGGATTGTGACGATATTGGCCGGGCCGAGTTATCAGACATTGACTGCTAGGGTTCAGGCGCGGAGTGCCATTTCAGAGATCGCTTCGGAGCTTCGGCTCGCCAGACAGCTGGCGATGGCCAGGCGAGAACGTCTTCGTGTCATCTTCGACCGAGAGAGTCATACGATCACGCTCCGACGAGCGGATGCCGAGGAGATCCTGCACGTCTACCACTATGCGGACACGGGGGTGGTCGTGGAGGAGCCAACCGCCGGTCCTGAACTGCTATTTCAGCCAAGCGGTCGGGCTGCGACCCCTACCACCATTCGTGTGCGAGACAGCCAGGGCCGGGAAACTCGATTCACAGTGAGTATCACCGGAAGAGTGTCCGTCTCATGATGCGGGATCGAATATTTCAGGCAGAGCGTGGCGCCAGTTTTGCCGAGGTGCTTGTGGCGATGGCTCTCACAATGACCGGACTTGTCGGGGCGATGGGAGCGTTTGAGGCAGCAGAGCGGATTGTTCGAAGTGACATGTTGGCCACGCGTGCCCTGGCAATGGCGGAGTCGCGGATTGAGGCCAAACGGTCTGCGAGATGGGATCGTCTCTTGCTGGATGATTTGAACCACGATGGTGTCCCGGACCTTGTCATGCATGACGACGGAGTAGGCGGCGATGCAATGGCCGGTGATGGAACGTACTCCGGGAGTTGGGACCAGGATGGCGTCCAACTGATCTGGACGGTGACGCCGAGCCGTTCCGGCTCGCTATCGGCCTCAGGGCATGTCGTGATCGCGGCTCGTGCAGCCTATGCTTCCAGAGCAGGTCCGCGCGAGGTACGAGTAGGGACGCTACTGGCCAATCCCCTGTTTGTTGGGAGTCAATAACAAGTCGCCACTTGAGGGAAGCAACATGTATTCAGGTCGTCAAATAGGAGGTATCGGCCACAGAGCGAGGATGGAGACCGGTACCAGTTTGACCGAGCTGATGGTTGCCATGGCGGCAGGGCTGGTCGTCTTGGGCGCCACGCTTCAATCCCTGTCTTATTTCCAACAACAGTTTATGCGGCAACAACGTGAGGTCGCACAACAGCAAGATCTTCGTCTGGGGTTGGAAGTGCTCGAGCAGGAATTGCGGCTCGCGGGGGCCGGTTCTCTGACCACCGCGGCTTCGGACTCAGTGGAGTTTTCGGCAAATCTACAAGGTCTCTCAACGACGATCACGGCAGCAGCGGCAATCGGTCAAACGGCGCTGTCGGTTGAAGACGGGCGAGGGTGGGATGATCAGAAAACCATTGTCGCTTGTTGGGCGGAGCATTGCGAGACGCTGACTCTAGCTCGTGATGGACAGCGGCGACTACTCTCCGTGACGCAGCCACTCACAATGATGATTCCATCGGGATCCTCTGTCGTTCTCTTGAATCGTGTTCGTTATTACAGCCGCCATGATGAGCAGGGTGTTCTGAGATTGCTGCGACAGGTTGATGGTGGCGCAAGTGTCTTGGTTGGAGATATCAGGGCGGCGCGATTTTCCTACTGGGATGCAAACGGGCGGGCCGTGACACAACCCACCCTCGTCAGGCTGGTCGTGGTTGAAGTCATGATGTCCGATCAGGGAATGCGCGCAGTCCGGGAAATTAGCCTCAGGACATAACAATCGCAGCTCCAACACGAATGGGAGTGAGGATATGGAGATGGAAGAACGGCCTGCATCAGAATGTATGAATCAGTGCGACAACGGCCACGTACTTCTCGCCGCGCTCATGCTGATCGTTTTGCTTGGGATCACCAGTATGACGGCTCTGTTTCTGGCCAGTCAGGATGGACCTGGTGTGAGCGCCATGAAAGAGGACAGCATCGCGCAACAGCTGGCCGACGGTGCGGCGGATATGGTGATGAGCTGGTTCCACGATCCCTCATCCACGCCAACAGCCATTGCCGAACTGTTGGCCAAGCGGCAAGGAGATCTTGCAAGTGGGCCATCGTTCTTCGACGCGACCGGGCGTTCACAATTTATCGGCACCATCGATCGCCCGGATGTCCTCCTGAGTGCATCCAACCCCACAGACGATCAGGTGTTGAATCAGATCCCCAACGGCCAGTTCAGGTCGCTGGGAGGTCTTGGCCGAATTCTTGCGGTGAAAATGTATGGTCCTCTGCAGCCTGGTTTACTGAGCACGGTTGAGGTCACGGCTACGACGGTCGATCGTCGACCGATCACACGAACGGTACAGCTTCAGCTTGGGGCCCTGTCAATTCCTGCGATTCGCGCGGCGGTACAAGTCGGACAGTCGTTGGGAACCCTGCAGTCAGGCGGTGCATCTCCCGTGTTGGTGCATTGGGGCAACCAGCGAGTGGTGGGCGATCTTGTGGTACAGCGAGTTGAGGACCTCGTTCTCAAAAGCAACAGCGCGTCGGTGACGGGGCAGTCGTATGATCAGATGCTGTCTGTTCAGGATCGCTGGGCGGAATATTGGATCGGAGGGATCGTCTCGGTCATTGCACCTCCGCCAGGCCAAGGAACGAATCCTCCGCTTTCTGACAACGTGCACCTGCACCAATATCCGACGCCTGGGCTAAGGCTCGATCAGTGGGACTACGATTCACTCAAGAAGCTCGCACTGCGCTGGGGGACTTATTACCGACTCGATCGCACGGGACAGCTTCATCCGCAGGGGGCCTCGGACTCGGATAAGGGAGTCACGCCTGCAGATGCACTGGAATCTCAAGCCATCGGAGATCACCGTGGATTGGTGTTTATCGATACGGTCGATGGGCAACCGCCTCTGGTCGATAATATGGGAACGCTGGTGCTGGATACGGACTACATCGAAGGTCTGCTGGTCGTGCAGGGACACGTAGTGTTCAGGCCTCGTGCAACAGGGAAATCTGTTCCGGCCCTTAGCCCCTCTCCGCCTGGGGCACAGTCCCTTGGGACAAGAGTGCCGGTGCAATTGTCAGGCATCCACCTCAACGGTCTGCTCCATGCGGCCGGTGCAATCAGAATTGAACGATCTGCTCGCCTGTACGGGGCGGTGATGGCAGGACAGAGCGTGACGTCGATCGGAACCGGTGCCGTGATCGAGATTTGGTACAACGCCGACTTGGCACAAGGACTGTTTCGAGGGCTTCCCGTGGTCTATCGAGCACCCGGCACGTGGATGGCGAAGTACTAGTGGAAAGGCAAGACGAAAGGCGTTGTGCATGACGGTCGAGATAGACATATTGGCTGGTGGAACAGGAGGAAAGAAAGGCGGTCGCTCGGCGAAACCATCGCGCCATGCGATCGAACAAAACGTGCTTGATAGCTTGGTGTATCGTGGCATGATCAGTCTCTCCGATCTGACTGCTGCTGTCGCTGAATCGTCCGATGGTACAGTCGATCTCGAATCGCTCCTCCTGGACCGCTACGGCGTTTCGAAAGAGGCACTCGGGTCTGCGCTAAGCGATTTCTATCAATGTCCCTATCTGCCATATGACGAACGGACCGCAATCGACCGTGAGCTGTTAAAAAACCTCAATGCCGACTATTTGAAAAAGCATGCATGGATTCCCATCGCACGGCGCGGCTCGTTAATAGACGTGCTCACTAGCGACCCGCACGATCTCGACAAGGGGTGGGATGTGCGTCGCGCATTTCCTGGAATGACCATTCGCTATGCGGTCGGGTTCCGCCGGGACATCGAACAATTTCTTCATCTGGCAACGGGGCAGGGATCGAGAGGGTCGATCGGTGCCATTCTCGGTGAGTTGGTCAATGAAATCCATCTTGGGGCTGTCATCGATCCTGTCTCCGGTGGGATCGACGAGAACGACTCGGCCATTGTCCGGCTGACCAATCAAGTGATCCTCGAAGCCGACCGTCTCGGTGCATCAGACATTCATATCGAACCCTATGCGGATCGTAAAGACATGGCCGTGCGTCTGCGCGTCGACGGCACGTGTTTCACATATATGGGGATACCTGCGGCCTGTCGGCGCGCAGTCGTGTCACGCATCAAAGTGATGGCCAATCTCGACATTGCCGAACGCCGCAAACCCCAAGACGGCAAGATCCGGTATCGGTTAGCGAAGGATCGAGAGATCGAATTGCGCGTCGCGACCCTGCCCACGGCTGGACATGACGAAGATGTCGTGCTGCGGATTCTCACCGCCAAGCAGCCGATGCCGCTTGAGGCCATGGAGCTTGCTCCAGGAACCTTGCGAGCCATTCAAACCATCGCAGAGAAACCCCACGGGATCATTTTGTGTGTTGGGCCAACCGGGTCCGGCAAAACGACGACGCTGCATGCAATTCTCAAGCACATCAATACCGACGAACGAAAGATTTGGACGGCCGAAGACCCCATTGAAATTACACAGGACGGTCTCCGCCAAGTTCAGGTCCATCCGAAGATCGACCTTACCTTTGCAACCGCGATGCGGGCATTTCTGCGCGCCGACCCCGACGTCATCATGATCGGCGAGATGCGGGATAAAGAAACGGCTGACATCGCCATTGAGGCCTCGCTTACAGGCCACCTGGTGCTCAGTACCCTCCATACGAACAGTGCGGTTGAAACCGTGATCCGATTATTGGACCTTGGTTGTGACTCATTCAACTTTGCCGACGCTATGTTGGGAGTGCTCGCCCAGCGACTCTGCAAACGGATCTGTCTCCAGTGTAAGGAGGCCTACCACCCGAATCGCCAGGAGTATGACGAGCTGGTGCAGGGGTACGGCGTGGATGGTTGGCCCACTCTCGGCATCGAGTACCACCCCGATTGGTGTCTTTACCGTGGACGGGGTTGCGAGATCTGCAACCGAACCGGCTTCAAGGGCCGAGTGCCCCTCCATGAATTGCTGCTTCCCTCGGAAGGCCTGAAACAGCTCATTCAGGCTCGATCGCGCACAGTCGAGATGCTGACTCGTGCACTGAAAGATGGGATGGTCACACTAGTCCAAGACGGCATTCGAAAGGCACTTCAAGGGCACACCACCTATCGCCAAGTCAGAGCCGTGGCGATGAAATAACTAATCTTTTGCACCCGTATTAGGCCGCATTTTTCCCTCTCACGGCTTCCTCCCACTCGTGAGCTCCTCCATGTGCATCTTCCTCCTCGCCAAAAATTGTCTCTCGCAGGTCCGAAAACTGCTCACATAGAAGAGGGGCAGTTCCCAAGGCGTTCTTGTATATCAATGGCTTGGGCAGGATGGTTCCCTTTTGCCTAGCGGCATGCCCCTTGCGTGAGGGTGACTGGCGCTATGGGTGTACGAGGGAGAAAGAGGCGAACGAATTAGATGCTCGGACCGAAGAACCTCGAACGCGGGTTCACAATGATTGAAATGATGATCGTTACGGCGATCATTGGGACCCTGTCGGCGATTGCCATCCCATCCTATACCGAATGGAAGGCCCGGCATGATCTGCGGGAAGCCGTGAGTGATATTGCCAGCGATCTCAACCTTGCCAGAGTCGTAGCGATTAATAGAAATCGGCAAGCGACGGTCACGATTCAATTGTCGGGTAGTGGAGTGGTGCAGGTGAGCGGGAGCACGCCTGGGGTTACGATATTTCCTTCTCAGACCATGAACGGAAATGTGACGGGATTGCCCGGGGGTACGACGAACGTGGTTTTTTCATCGATGGGATTGAGTACGACATCTGCGAATCAATCGGTTCAGGTCGCAAATTCGAAAGGGTTGGTTTACTCCGTATCGGTGATGCCCTCGGGAAAGGTGACCTGGTGTGCAAAGGCTACATGTCCATGAAATCAGGACCTCGCCCCATGACATCTCGTGTATCGGGACCCAATCAAGGCGGGTTCACGCTTATTGAAAGCATGATTGCTGCGGTGATACTGACCGTCGGCCTTCTAGCGTTGACCGGGATGCAGTCATTTTCGTTGAGCAAGAATGTCGACGCGAGCAATCAAACGAGGGTGACGAATTTGGCCGCGGATATGCTTGAGCGTATTCAGTTCAATCGTCGAGGTGCTGCGAGCTACCACAATATCAGTGTGAGCTCGAGTACAACGACCTGTCCGACTGCCACAGTCAACATAATGGCGAACGGAGATTGCACGCAATGGCGCGCCTTGCTGCTGGCCTCCAACCTTCAAAGTATCGTGGGAACCGTCACGCTGAGTAATCCGATTCCTCCGGCGCTCGATGCTCTCGGCTTAAACCGCAATACGGTCACAGTTCAGGTGACATGGAACGAAACGGCCAACGGAGGGGTGCTTGCAGCGACGAAGACGGTTCGGTTGGTGACGGTGATTGCACCGGAATAAGGATTGAGGGGTGTGCCGTGGGTGACATAAAGCATGTCCAGGTGTTGTGTGAGCGTGGATTTACCCTTATTGAGATAATGATCTCACTTGTGATCACAACCGTAATCGTTGGAGCTGGCTATACCGTATTGACCATGACACACAAGGCCACTATTGCGAACGAGCAAACAGTCGGGACGCAGCAGAATGCCCGGACGGCGATGGAGTTGATCGCGAGGGACATCAAATTGTCTGGTTTCCGTATGCTCACGTCGCCCAGCGTTCCTGTAGGAGGGGCCGGGAGTGATTGCGCGCCAGGCGGTGTTGCGGCTGCGATCAGTCCAACCGATGCCGATGCAGCGACCAGTAATGATAAGGGCCCCGACTCATTGGCGCTCGTCGTGCCAAAGTCTGATCCCACGTGGACGTTAAACGGTGTAGTTCCCTCAGCGGGAAGTTCTTCCTTCAGCACGATTGCCCTGTCGTCTGCGGCAGCGGTGACGTCGATGCAGACGGAAGGGATGAAGGATGGTGCCGGCGCCTATGTGACGATTGGTGGAGTGCTGACCCTGCCGGTCGCATCAAGTATTGGAGCCACGATCACCTTTGGAACCACGACCAGCCTTCCGGTCACGTTCCCAGACAAAACGCCGGTGCAGCTCTTACAATGCGTTAAATATTCTGTTGGCACCACAGCGGCAGAATGCGGCAACGCCGGGCCTTGTCTTCTGCGGAAGGTCGACAGCGGGACGGACCCTGCCGTGACCACGAACATCGTGGACGGCGTAGAGGATCTGCAATTCGCCTATGCCTGCGATGGGTGCAATGCCTTGATTAACTCAGGTCTTCCCAACCGTGTGATCGATGACTTCAATGGCAACAATACGTTCGACCAAGCAGACTTTCAGACCGACAGGGTATGGGCATTCGGCACGTTCGATCCGGCGACGATTCGAATGGTGCAGGTTAACATCGTGGCCCGGCAGGGGAAGCAAGACCAGGGCCTGGGGGAAGGCAAGGCGTCGGGAACGTTGACCGCCGCGCCGCTTCAGGTGAGCGACCATCTGCATTCTGCCGATACCGCGTATAACCCGTCGACCTATAAGGCATTTCGCCGCCGTCTTCTGACCCGAACGGTCGATACCAGGAATATGGACCAGTAAGGAGCCAGCGGATGCCAATCGATAAGGAGAAGCGACAGGTCTCCGGCATGATCCACGAAGGTGAAGAGGGCGTTGCCCTTCTGACGACGTTGTTGATTATGCTTATCATGACCGTGTTGGGGATGGGGGCCGTGGTCGTCACAGCGTTGGAAAATCGGATCGCCGGGTTCCAGAGAACGGGCGAATCTGCGACCAGTGCGGCGGAATCATGTGTGGGAACGTCGGTGAACATTATTCAGCAGACTCTCTTACAGGGAGAGGTTCCTACCGCCTATTACGCGACGGCTGCCGACCCGGTTCCCAATGCCTCGGCGACAGCTGCCTCTCCGAACAGCCTCTTTGACGAAATCATGGGGCGGTCAGACAACAATGTCGACAGCCCGGTTGTGGTAGGGGCGACGTCAGCGGCGCCTGATTATTCCCAAACCGTCGGGGGCTTTGCTGTCACCGGGGACATCGATCGGATGTATGCCGTTCTCAAGTCAGGTACCGGCATTCAATTTGCCGGTGGCTACGAAGGCATCGGTGGTGGCGCGGGGGGAGGGGGCGTCGACATCCTCTATCGGATCGATTGCCGGGCTAATCTGGCAGCGACGGCGACGGAAAGCAGAATCCTAGCGGTGTATGCCTGCACGATGACAGGCGAAACCTGTCAAAAGAAACTCTAGGGGAACAACAGTGAGGCCAATGTATGACTAGACAAACCGACAACCAGACCCGTGGAGTAGAAACGGCCAGCCTCCGGAACCGGTCGATGACTCGATGGACACTACCAGTGTTGAGCATATTTGTGCTCACGGGATTGCTGTGGGCCGCAAGTTTTTCCCCACTGTGGGCTCAGGCAGGGCCTGAAGGGTCCAATGGCGTCTGGGGGAAGATCGATCACTACACCAATGAGTTTGCCGTCGTCGACGGGACGCGCTACTACTTCGGGCAGAACGTGGTAATCGATACCTATTCTTTGAAGCCGGACAAGCGAGGCAACGTGCGTGTGGTGTTGGATGCACAGGGCAAGGTCGCCCAACTCTTCTTTCACGGCCTGGACATGCCGGTCGTGATCGAGCAATTCAAACGTTGACCTTGTAGCCATAACATGGGTTGTCAAGACAACGAACGAGCGGAGGATACCATGAAGAAGCTCCTAAGTACGGTCTTGGCTCTGGTACTGTTAGCCCTGATTCATCAACCTGTATATGCGACGGTGCCAACCGCCTATACGATCAACGATTACACCAGCTATCCACCCTTCTTGAGCACGGCGGCCCCGCCGCTCGTGATGCTGGTGATGTCGCGCGACCACCGCTTGTTCTATAAAGCGTACAACGACGTGATGGATCTGGATGACGACGGGGTTGTCGATACAACCTACAAGGACACCATCGATTACTATGGATATTTTGATCCAAACCGGTGCTATGGATATGTCGGGGGGAGCACGAAACGGTTCGAACCGCAAGCAGACTCCACGGGAACCAATCTTCATTTCTGCGACGGTACGAAGTGGAGCGGGAACTTCTTGAATTGGGCGACTATGGCCAGGATGGATATTATCCGCAAGGTTCTCTACGGCGGCTATCGATCCGTCGATACCAGTAGCACCACAGTGCTTAGTCGCACGAAACTCCCCCGCGACGCCCATTCCTGGGTGAAGGCCTACAATGGGCCGAATATCTCGTCTTTGACCCCCAACAGCTGGAGTGCAGTCACCATTTGCAACCTCAATGAGGCCAAGACCGATGCCAATCCATTGATGTATGTGATGAATGGATTTTTTCCCTATGCGGCCAGCACGGAAGGGAAGCAATGTGTCAATGAATCGCAAGGCGGGCCGGCTCTGACGATCAGCAACACCTATGCGGTGAATGTACTTGTATGCGCTACGTCTTGGCTGGACCCGAATTGTACTGAATACAAGAACGGTGCATCCGCGTCGAACTACAAACCCACCGGCCTTCTTCAGAACCACGGGGTCAACCGAAACGGAACGCCAGATCCGGCCGACGACGTCACTCAGATGAAGTTTGGGCTTATTACAGGGAGCTATTCCAATAATTTGTCGGGCGGGGTACTCAGGACCAATATCGTGGACATCAACAGCGAGATCGATAATACCAACGGTCAGATCAAAGGGACTTCCAAGATCGTCGCGAACATCAATAACTTTCAAGTCATTCAGTACAACTACGCCACTGGGTGGTATGACGCAGGGGGTACGGAAGGCAATTGCGTCCCGTCTGAGCCGGCGACCCTCAACGACGGCGATTGCAAGAGTTGGGGGAACCCGATCGGCGAAATGCTCTACGAAACGATCCGTTATTTCAAGGGACTCACCGGTCCGACGAGTGAATACCGACCGGCGAACCCTGACCAGGGTCTTTCCTCGTTGACCGTCGAGGCTGGATGGAGCGATCCGTTCACCAACTGTCCTCCTTGCTCCAAACCCTTCGCTCTTCTCTTCAGCGATGCGAGTCCCTCGTACGACTCGGATCAACTTCCGGGCTCGTATTGGTATAAAGCTATTAGTACAGCGGATCTGCCGCCAACGAACAATGTCCAAACGCTGATTACCAACTCAGGTATTGATACCTTGGAGGGAACGGGGAATCTCTTCATCGGCCAATCAGGGGGTACATTCGATCGGACCTGCAGCTCGAAAACGGTTACCAGCTTCGCGACCATGAGGGGGCTCTGTTCGGAAGAGCCGACCAAACAGGGGGCGTTTTATACGGCCGCGCTGGCGCACTATGCGAAAACGACGGATTTACGCTCGTTGAGCTACGCCCAAAAAATGACGACGTTCTCAGTCGTCACGAACTCGCCGTTCCCCGAGTTGGAATTTACCGTCGGGAGTAACAAGGTCCAGCTCATCCCCACCTTTCATGACGGCTGTCCCAATACCACGTACACAGGTTGTACTTCCCAGGGCCAGGATGGAGACAATTCCAAGGGCGAACTGGTGGACTTTCAGTACTGCCAGGCCAATGCCGCCGATACAGACGGCAACGGGAGTCTTGACGATTGGACGACGGCACAAGCGGCCGGATACACCGCCTGCTACGACATTCTCTGGGACGACGCTGAATTTGGGTGGGACTATGAACTCGATATCCGCTACCGGATCTATGTCAGAGTTAATGCAGGCACCATTGATGTGATGACGAGGGGGATTTATGCTGCCTCAAGTCACTCGGACTACGCCGGGTATCTCATCAAGGGGGTGACGGGGGGAGGGGAATTTTTCGAAATCAAGTGCGGAGGGACGGCCGGGTTCAATGATTGCGATCGGTACGACAATAATGAAACGGAGGTCAACACAAGAACCTTTACACCGAATGGGTCCACCGCCGGGCATTTGAAAGATCCGCTCTGGTATGCGGCGAAGTACGGAGGGTTCGAGGATCGCAACGGCAACAATAAGCCGGATCTTGTGGGGGAATGGGACGGCGATGCGAATGGGGTGCCGGACAACTATTTCTATGCCGCGAACCCCTTGAAGCTGGAAGCGCAGCTCTCGGCCGCGTTCCTGGCCATCTTGAACAAGACCACCTCCGGGACTGCCGCATCGGTGTTGGCCTCCTCGACGACCGGTGAAGGCGCCATGTACCAATCCTACTTCTTCCCCACGCGCTTTGAACTCGATGGTCGGGAAGTGAAGTGGGTGGGGTACACACAAGGGCTTTGGGTCGATGCCTACGGAAACCTGCGCGAAGATACGGTCAACGATGGGAAGCTGGTTCTCAACCAAGATCGGATTGTCGTGACGCGATACGATGCCACCCTGCAAGCCACAGTGGCTGACATTTATGCCGATACGGATGGAGATGGCACCGCGAATGGGGCGGCAGTGCAAACGGATGTGCTGCTCTCCGATCTGAAGCCCATTTGGGAAGCGGGCAAGCGGCTGGCGTTGACGACTCCCGGGACCAACTGCACGCTGGCTAATGCGAGGATCGGTTCCTGTCGCCGCATCCTGACCTACGTGGACCGGAACGGAGACAACCGTGTCAGCGCAACGGCAAACGATGAAGTCATCGAGTTCGAAACGAGCGCCACCCCGTTGGGCAAGATCACGCCCTTCCTTCGAGCCGATTCCACGGGAGCTTACACGGCGACGAACCTCGTCAACTTTATTCGAGGGAACCAGGTGACCGGACTTCGGGACCGCCTCATGTCGGTGCAGCCCCCGACTGGTAGCCCTGTCGACCGGGTCTGGAAATTGGGAGATCCTGTCAACTCGACCCCGACTCTCATGGCTGCGCCTCGCGAACGGTACGATGCGTTATACGGGGACCTGGGGTATTCGGAGTTTTATAGAGCCTGGAAAGGCCGTCGCCAGGTGGCCTATTTCGGGGCGAATGATGGAATGCTCCACGCGATCAACGTCGGCTTCTATACGAAGGGAGACGGGACGCACCACGGCTGCTTCACGACGACAGCCGCAGGTGTCTGTAGCAGTCAGAGTGCCTCGAACGCGGGGATTCTTGGCAACGAACTGTGGGCCTTTATCCCGCAGGAGCTGTTACCGCACCTGCGATGGTTGGCCGATCCGAAATATACCCATGTGGCTTACGTCGATTTGAAGCCCAAAGTAACGGACGTAAAGATTTTTTGCCAGACGGGCTCGACGGGAGTGTCGGCTGGCCCGTCCACCTGTATTGATGGGCAGAGTAGCACGACGCATCATGGAGGCTGGGGCACGATTGTGATTGCTGGATTCCGCTTCGGAGGTAGTTGTGGAGCCTGTGCGACCAGCGGAGTTGGGAATGGTAAGCCGATGACTTACACGGCGCAGTTC
>JBDSKU010000193.1:0-8420 GCA_039916745.1 Nitrospiraceae bacterium | reverse complement strand
ATTGGCCATGGACAACGCGGGTGAGCGGCTCGTTGAGCTTTTGTTGGGTTTAGGCTGATACTCTGCGGGGTTTCCATCCGCCGGCACACTCTCATTCACCGGCGCAGGGGGTTTCGTGGGAACGCTCAGGCCCAGTCCTTGTGCCACACGTTTGGCCAGGGAGGAATCGACGTGCATGAGCATGCCGATCATCCGCTCTCGGATGGCGGGAACTTCCAGTTTGCCGAGCTCAAATCGGAAGGCTTTTACGATATGGGTTTGCTCCGGTTCGGATTGGCTGTGCCAGAACAGCGCCGCCTGACTGAAATGATCGAAGAAGCTCCGACTGCGCTGTCTCACTTTCGCTCCATCCATCTTTTCAGCATGGCTGACAAACCCACCGAGCGCAGCCTTGGCCTGCATGGGGCAGCCCCCGCCAAGGGAATTCGGCTGGTAGCTGGCTCGTCCCTCGTTGATGGCCTGGCGCATATGTCCGTCGCGTTGATTGTTGTGAACCGGCGCGACCGGACGGTTGATCGGAATTTCGTGAGAGTTCGGACCACCCAGCCGGATCAGTTGCGTATCCGTGTACGAAAAGAGCCGGCCCTGCAAGAGAGGATCGTTGGAGAAATCGATCCCGGAGACGAGGTGGCCCGGGTGAAATGCGACTTGCTCCGTTTCCGCGAAAAAGTTGTCCGGGTTCCGGTTGAGCGTCATCTTGCCGATGCGCCGCACGGGGACTAGTTCTTCGGGGATGAGCTTTGTGGGGTCCAGCAGATCGAACTCGAACTTGTGCTCATCTTTTTCCTCGACAACTTGTATCCCGAATTCCCATTCGGGATATGCCCCGCTCTCGATCGCTTCCCACAGGTCTCGTCGGTGAAAGTCGGAGTCCTTCCCCGAAATCTTCTGTGCCTCATCCCAGACAACCGAGTGGAGGCCGAGCAGGGGCTTCCAATGAAACTTGACGAAGCGGGCTTGACCTTTGTTGTTCACCAGGCGGAAGGTGTGGACGCCGAAACCTTCCATCATCCGGTAACTCCGTGGGAGCGCACGATCCGACATGACCCACAGGATCATATGCATGGACTCTGGCATCAGGGAGATGAAGTCCCAGAAGGTATCGTGCGCGGCAGCGGCCTGCGGCATTTCATGATTCGGCTCAGGCTTCACCGCATGCACGAGATCGGGAAACTTGAGCGCGTCCTGAATAAAGAACACCGGGATATTATTGCCGACCAGATCGTAATTCCCCTCCTGGGTGTAAAACTTCACCGCGAACCCACGGGCGTCGCGGGCCAGATCGGAGGAGCCGCGCGACCCCACAACCGTTGAAAACCGCACGAAGACGGGTGTCTTGACCGACGGATCCTGGAGAAAGGCGGCCTTCGTCAGGGGCGCTAACGATTTGTACACCTGGAAATAGCCATGGGCGGCGGAACCACGCGCATGCACGACGCGCTCGGGAATCCGTTCATGATCGAAGTGGGTGATCTTCTCCCGAAGATGGAAATCTTCCAATAGCGACGGCCCTCGCTCACCAGACTTGAGCGAATTCTGGTCGTCGTTGATCCGCAAACCCTGATTCGTCGTCAAATACTGCTGATCGCCGCTCTCACGAAAGGCGCTCAGGTCAGCGCTTTTAGCACTTTGCTTTTCTTGTTTCTTCTTGGCCATCCATCAGCTCCTTTTCGATAGGAAACCCGGTTCCCCTCGCTTCATTGCCGTTTCCATTCGCCTTAGAACTGCTGTCTTGTTTGCCTCGCAGAGTAAGGGCCTTACCCTCTCTCTCGATACTATGTTTGGTATTATGTCTGGGAGACCGGCAGCGGTCTGATCAAGATTGCTCAGTGGGAATAGTCGATGAGGGCGATCTGGGGACGTGACCTCCCGGCAGTCTCAAGTGTGTCGCACCGGATTGGACCACGGGTCGCAGGAATCCAAACTCACACCTGCATCTTAATGACGCTGATCCTGCCATCGGATTCCATGCATGCCCTCTTGACCGTGCCGCAGTCCTCGATTCCCTTCTCGCGCAACTGAGCCATCAACTCATCTTTCGTCACGAGTTCGGTCCTCATGTTCTTGCGAAGCATGTGTCCATTTTCGATAAGGACCAGCGGCGGTGCGTGAAGAATCCGTTCGACAGAAGGAAACCGATGCCCGGCCCACTCAAGCAGATAGGTCCAGAACAAGATGGTACCGACAAGAACGCTGCCTTCAACCACAGATTTGTACTCTGCCGCAAATCCATTTCCAGCAACTTCGGCTAGCAGAACGATGACGAGAACATCTGTCATTCCAATGGCTCCGGCCTGCCGTTTCAGCACGAACCTCAGCAGCCCGAAGAGCACGAAGTACATGATTGTGGCTCGCACCACCAGCTCCACCAACGAGTTCGTCGGTGTAAAGATGCCGTGCCAGTCTATGCTCCAGAACATCTCCCCCTTCGTGTTCTGCAATGAAGACCTCACCTAACATTCGCTCAAGCCGTCGCAACAATACGCCGATCCGGATCGGCGGGACCGCGCCCTGCGTTCCGCCGTAGCACGTTTCCCGCCCCAGCACTGACCCTCCGCCGGGCGAGCGTTGAGCCGGGTGAACAAGGAATCGCTTACGTGTCCTCCTCCACGGCCTGACGCATCAGGATCTCGCGAAGCAGCGTTTCCAGTTCCTGGTGCATCAACTGAATGCTGGATTCGAGCTGCTGCAGCATCGCCTCGCGGACGTGCAACTGTTCACTGTCGTAGACACCTCCGGATCCGAACAGCAATGCTTCGCGCTTTTGCTCGCCAAGCGATCCCGGTTTTCCCAGCCTCCCCTCTTCCTGCCAGGTCTGCAGCATGACATCCCTCAAGCTCTGCCCTTCGAGATCCCGGATACCCGGGTCCGTAAGAAATCGCCAGGCCCGCCCGGAAAAGAACTCCGCTTGCTGCGAGCCGTACCAGACAGCCGCCAAATGATTGTGAGGATGACTGAATTCCTGGCGCACCTTGGTGAAGTTCGCGGACGTGCCGAACAGGACTTCCAGCGCACCGCCGGCGACCGAGACGATATTGCCTGCATCTCCCGCTCCCGTCGCCATGCCGATGCCGCCGGACAAGATATTTGCCAACCCCCCGAAGATGACGCCCAAAATTGTTTGCGACGTTATGCGGGTAGTCTGAATGTCCTTGAGGCGGTCCTGAACCTGATCGGCTCGCTGCACCTCGCATTCGATTTCGGCGACAAGGCCGGATACTTCGAGCGTGGCCAGCTGCAATCGTGCCACAACTTTCCGTCGGACACGCTCGATGTCTACGGCTGCCGCATACTCAACCTCCAGTCGCGCCATCCGGCTGAGCAGCGGCAGAAGTTCCATGACATCGGCGATATGGATCGCGGTGGGTGAATAGAGGGTGACCACCGCTTCCCTGTCGACGAGCGCGTTCTGCGCCGGCAGTTTATCGCGGTCGCTTACGGGCAGGCCGCGCAACTCGGAAGCAGCGGATTGGCACCGGCGATCGAATGAGTACGTGGTCGCAGGAGGCGGTAAGGTGGAAACACAACCGGCGGCGAAGAGCAGTGACGGGAGCAATGCCGGACACCATCTGCATCGTCGCATGCTGGTTTCTCCTTCTAGTCATGGGCCACAGTGAGACTCCTCTACGACAGTCTTGATAGAGATGGAGATAGGGTCGCGTCCTCGTTGTGCTGCGAGGTCTTGCCTCGCTGCTCACGCCCTCAATCGCTGAGGATATTAGTGGGAGGCGCCAGGCCCTGGGATCGTCTTGCAATCAATGGCGGTCTCGCGAAAAAGCTCGACCCCGGAGAAAGAGACGCTGTCATCCGCCAAGAGCTGGAGATCTCTCACATATCGGGGATTGCGGCCGTTGCTCAACATCCTGCTCGCCCTTCATGCTTTCAGGGGCTGCTCTGCAAAACGAGGCAACGTGTGCCGTCGAAGGCTCTCCTCGAACAGATCACGATTGATGGCCTGGGCCGCGATCGCTCCCTGACCCGCTGCAATAATCATCTGGCAGTTGGCCGCTGTCACGCAGCCCGCGGCATAGAGACCAGGCACGTTGGTTCGCAGCCGGTCATCCACGATGATCTGTCCTTCGGCATCCACCAAGGCTCCTGTTCCTGAGGCCAGGGCGCTGTGGGGGACATCGCCTCGCGTCGTAAAGATGGCGTCCACCTGTGCCGTTTCACCGTAGGCGAACGTCAGAGTTCGGACGTGTCCCTCCTCATGCTCGAGGGCGAGAACCCCATCCCGGCGCACAGGAATCCGATACTCCTCCAGCCATTCCTCGTGGTCCTCATCCCAGGAGGTTTCTCCGCCGTTGGTTGCCAGCATCACGCGTTGTGTAAACAGCAGCATGCCGAGCGCATAGTCCGCGGCTTCATTGTTTCGGCCGATGATGACCACGCGTTTGCCTTGTAGGCGATAGGCGTCACAGTCTTTGCAGAAAAACAGGCTTGTCCCCAGACATTCTTTCACGCCCGGCACGTCCGGCGGAAGATGCGTCAAGCCGGTCGCGATCAACACGCGTTTCGCGTCATAGGAATCCTGACGGCCTTGAAGGTGAAACGTCTCCCCCTGTGCCGTCATCGACTGGACCTCGTCCTCCACAATTTCAACCTCAAATCCGGCCGCCTGGTCCATGCCACGATCGAGAAGCGCGGTCCCGGCCACGCCGTCAGGAAATCCGAGATAGTTCTGCACCTGGGCCTCCCACTTGGCCATAGAGCGGCCCGAGTGGATCAGCAGCGTGTCGCGCTTGCCCCGGCCGAGATAAAGGGCCGCGGACAGGCCGGCAAGCCCGCCTCCGATAATGATCACATCCCGCAAGGCCATGACGCGTCCTTCTACTTGAGGGGGAATCTCTTCCCCGCAAATCCGATGTTCTTAGGCTTCACGCGGCCCATGAGGGGGGATGAGCCGCGCCAGGCACGGCCACCACCCGCGCGCGCGCCGGCATCGCGTTCTTGATCGGTGATATTCGAGACCCATGCGATGACGCATACACCGCCGTGAACTCTGCCCCGAACAGGAATATCTGCGAGGCGTAGTAGACCCACAGTAAGATGACGATGAGCGAGCCGGCTGCGCCATACGCCAATCCCACATCGCTTTTACCCAGATAGACGCCGATCAGGAACTTGCCGATCGTGAAAAGGAAGGAGGTCATGGCCGCTCCGACCCAGACATCCTCCCAGCCGTTCGACACGTCCGGAATCAATTTGTATATCATCGCGAAAAGGAGAGTAATCACCACGAAAGACACGAGAAAATTAATCACCTGTAGTAGGACTTCCGGCGCTGGAAGAAAGGCTTGCAGCCGGTCTCCCACGGCGGCCAATCCGGCGCTCAGCACCAGAGAGACCAGCAGTAAAAAGCCGCTTCCCAATACCGCGACAAAGGAGGTAAAGCGGTCTTTCAGGGTTTGGAGGACACCCAGTCCCGGTTTGGTTTCTACGCCCCAAATGGTGTTGAGGGCGTCTTGGAGTTGCGCGAACACGCCGCTCGCGCCGAAGAAAAGAGTGACGAGGGCCACACCCGTTGCGAGGAGACCGGTGGACGGCGTTCGGGCATGCTCCAGCATGCCTTGAATAGCTTTCGCACTATCCTCCCCGACGAAACCTTGAATCTGCCCGATAATGTGGCCTTCTGCCGCGTCTTGCCCGAACACTAACCCGGCAATCGCAATCACGATCAGCAGCAGGGGCGCCAGAGAAAAGACGGTATAAAAGGCCAAGGCGGCACCCATGCGCTGGGCATGATCCTCCGTCCATTTTGTGTAGGTCGCGCCCAGGAGTTTCCACATGACCTTGAGGCTCATCCGACTTCGGCCTTCGGAAACATGTCCGACTCTTCTTCCTTGATATGCGCCGCCCCCTCTCTGCATGATCGTGCCGGTGGGCTATGACTGCACTCGTTGGATGCGATCGTCGGTCGCGGGATGTGTCGCGAAGAATCCTCCGGCCCCCGCCCCTTCGGCCTGCATCAGCCACGTCAGGGTGGCCACCATAATCCGTTTGCCATCGCGCCCGGTACGCTGCAGGAGTTCGGCGCCATGGCGATCGGCCGCATATTCCGCGTCTCGCCCGTAAGGCCGCGCGAGCAGAAGATCGCCGGCCATCGGTACCAGCCCTGCGCCTGGCACACCGAACGCGCTAAGCAGAATAGCGGCAATATTCGTCCCGGTCCCGATGGTCTGCAGTTTGGTCACGTGTCCGAGATCCGCATGCGCGACCTCATGCGCGAGGACGCCTGCGAGCTGCTCATCATCCGCCTTCAGCAGCAATCCGGTCGTCACATAAAATTCTCCGCCACCAGCATTGGCGGCATTGATGTGGGAATCGTCCATCAGCCCGATACGAACCTGATCCAGTGGGATTGGATGGTTCATTTTCTGCAGTATGGAGGTCATCACCGACTTCAGCCGCTCAGCTTGTTGTGGATCTAATTGTCGCCCTTCGGCAGTCGGCGTCGCTGCCCGGGACGGCGTCTGCGGGGTATTCAGCGAACAACCAGACAACACAAGGGCTAGGCAAAGCGCAACGGTCCGCCATGAGAAGAAAGAAGGGGTCAAAGACATGGTCGTGCCTTTCGCAAGATGTTGGCCGGCGCGTCCACCCGAATTCGTGATGCCTCGAGGTACGATGAATGTCATGCTAACCCCTCGACAGATGAAGGTCTGGTCACAATTGCTCAAGTGGCAAGAGAGATCCAGGTCGCAGCCTGCACTCAAATATTTAGCTAGAAATGAATATTTTCCAGCGTCACAAAACAGGAACCCAACATCATCAAGGAAGCGGCGAGGAGCCTGGCGGGCCGGTCCTGGGGAGAGAGGCTTAAGTAGAACAGGGAGTGAGCAAGGCACCCGCCTCGCTCACTCCCATACTGGCATCTCCGGCACTCGCCTTACACCATACGCCTGGCGCTGGCCGTCGAACTAGCGCGCCAAGACTCGGGTATCATTCGGTCGCATGCCACCTGCTTGCGACAATTTGATACGAGCCTCCCGCACGAGAGCCGTGGCATCCTGCAAGGAGCCACCTTGCGTCTGACGATATCGGGCAGGACAGGCCGGGTCGTCATAGATCACATTCCCCTGGGCGTCGGTCCGCGACGCGCAGGCCGCCATGGTTCCCGAGGAAGAATCGTACGCAGTCCTATCGCTCGCCATCCTGTCATCGCCCATTCGAGGATTCTGCGCCTCACAGTCCAGAGATCCGGTCGTATCACCCTTTTGATCCGCACAGGACGCCATGCGGTCGGAAGCTGATCGATTGGCCTCTGAACCAGTTCGATTGGCCGTCATAGGAGCGTTCAGGGCATCCCTCAACGAGCTGATTCCTTCATTCAGTCCCGGAACGTTCCCCGCGCGTCGTGCTTCATTGGCCTGCTCCAGCGACAACTGCGCATGGTGACGCATTTCCGATGCATGCCCCAGGTTCCCCGCAATCTCTGCAGCTCGAGCATGTTTCACCGCTCGTCCAATGTAACGGTCGAAAAACGCACTCTCTTGGCTCCAGGTGACATTCTCGTAACTGCTCCCCATTTGTTGGCGTGCCTGACGGTAACGCGTGGGGCAGCTGGGATCTTCGTAGATCACGTTTCCTCGGGCATCCGTATGGGAGGCGCAGGATGCCGACGCTTCATTGGAGGAATCACTCGCGGACCGGCCGCTCCTGCCATCGCCCACCCGAGGGCTTGATGAGGCACAGTCGGTTGATCCGGTCATATCGCCTTTTTGATCCGCACAGGGCACGATGCGGTCGGTCGGTGTCCTTCGATCGGATGAAGCCATACGATCCGCCGATCTATCGTTGGCGGCGGCACGATCCCCCTGAGAGGCCGTGCGATCGGAGGCCATGACATTATCTTGTGAACGTGGATGGGCCGCCCTGGTATCGCCCCTCGATGAGCACGATACCGCCGCGAGCACGAGGATCAGACCTCCCGCAAGGGTCGTGATGGGTTTGTTTAATATCATGGGGTAACCTCCTTCGGATTGAAAATGTGAAATACCTCGGTGTTCTGGCTCTCTTTTCGTGAGTACTTCGCGTCACCGCCTTCTGTTGCCGGATTGCGGCGCTAACGGCTCTCTCACTAAGGACAATTATGGCCTGAAGACCCGCGGCGGTCTGGTCAGAATTGCTCACGCGGAATAATTAGCCTGCGCTTATGGAGTCAGCTTCTGCGGCTGAATGGTGGATGAGAGGAAGATGCGAGACCCTCAATTGACTTTCAATTCGCTCCCAGGCTGATTGACCGGAAGCGGCGCAGCGATGTGCGCAGCACAGACGTTGTCGCTTTGAGCCGGAGGAGCCTCGGTCAAAATCCGGTCGATGGTATGTTTGAGCGAGTGGCCTTTCATCTCATCGGGGCGATCCTGCAGCGCGGCATTAAATGACGGAAGCAGCCCGAAAATGTCGAGTACGGTTGGGGT